>CAJYBQ010000221.1 GCA_913064755.1 uncultured Alphaproteobacteria bacterium | reverse complement strand
AACAGAACGGTGATCGAACTGACCCCCAACTGGGGGCAGGAAGAGGACTCCGACCTGGGCAACGGGTTCGGGCACCTGGCCATCGGCGTACCGGACATCTACGGCACCTGCGATCAACTGGCGAAGGAAGGTGTTCCGATACCTCGCCCGGCGGGGCCGATGAAGCACGGTGGCTCTGTCATCGCCTTCATCGAGGATCCGGATGGCTACAAGATCGAGCTGATCGAACGAAAGCAGGCCTGACCATGCCGGACAGTGCGGTCGCGCAGGCCGCCGTCCGCTTCGCCGCCCTGCACCGGGGACCGAAGCCCTTCGTCATGCCGAACCCCTGGGATCGTGGCTCGGCCCGCATTCTCGAACACATGGGTTTCGATGCGCTGGCCACGACCAGTGCAGGCTATGCCTTTGCGCTCGGCCGACGTGATGCCGAGGGCGGTGTTTCGCGCGACGAGGCCATCGGGCATGCCGCCGAGATCGTGCAGGCAACTGCCCTGCCGGTGAATGGCGACCTCGAGAACGGCTTCGGGACGACGCCGGAAGACTGTGCGGAGACCGTCCGCCAGGCAGCGGCCATCGGCCTGGCCGGCTGTTCCATCGAGGACACGACGGCGGACCTGGCTGATCCGATCATCGATTTCGGCCTGGCAGTGGAGCGGATCGCTGCAGCGGTTGAGGTCGTGCGGGCGCTGGACCGTCCCTTCACGCTGACGGCCCGGGCTGAGAATTTCCTCTATGGCCGCCGCGACATGGATGACACCCTGCGCCGCCTGAATGCCTTCGCCGATGCCGGTGCCGACGTGCTCTATGCGCCGGGCACGCGGACCATCGACCTGGTCCGGCAGGTCTGCGGCGGGGTGGACAAGCCCGTCAACGTGCTGGCCTCCGCCGGCCTGACGGTGGCGGAGATCGCGGACGCGGGGGCGAAACGGATCAGCCTGGGGTCGGCCTTCGCCCTTGCCGCGATCCGGGGCCTGATGCGCGCCGCGTCGGAGGTGCAGGAACAGGGGACCTTCGGCTTTGCCGCCGAAACGCCGGGTTTCATGGACATCAACGCGATCATGGCGGGCCGCGACCACGACTGATGTCGCGGAAACGCCGCCGTGCGCGTGGGTCCCATTCCCTATTGCGGCTTGCCGTCTCCGTCGGCCCAAACTACCTTCTGGACAGGCTCAATTCAGGGGAGGATGGCCATGATTGGTGTAGTTGCGACGATCAAGTGCAAGGACGGTTCAGCGGCGGATTTCGAGGCGGCTGCGAAGCAGCTGGTGGAGGCGGTGAACGCCAACGAGCCCGGATGCCTGTTCTACCGTCTGTTCAAGACAGATGTTCCCAATACCTACCGTTTCCTTGAAGCCTACAAGGACAAGGAAGCGACGGAAGCGCACCGCGCGTCGGACCATTTCAAGACGATGGGCCGCGCCATGGGGGCATTCATGGACGGTGCGCCTTCGGTCGAGCGGTTGCCCGGCGTCGAATGATCGCGACGCGATGAGAGCGCTCGTCTGCGACGACTGGAAAGCATTCGACGCACTGGAAATCGGTGACCTGCCCGTGCCGGAGATGCGGGCAGGCGCCGTCCGGATCCGGATCGACGTCTGTGGCATTTCCTTTGCCACGGGACTGGTCGTCAGCGGCAAGTACCAGCGCAAGCCGCCCAGGCCCTTTGCACCGGGGACCGAGATCGTCGGCGTGATCACGGAATGCGCCGATGATGTCGACCGGTTCAGGGTCGGTGACCGGGTCATGGCCTTCATCGACTGGGGCGGTGCGGCGGAACAGGCGGTGGTCTGGGCCGGGCAGGTCTATCCGGTACCCGATGGCATGGCGGATGCCGAGGCAACGCCGCTGCTGTCGTCCTATGGCACGTCCTATGGGGCGCTGATCGAGCGGGCTGAGTTGAAGGTCGGCCAGACCGTACTGGTGCATGGCGCCGGTGGCGGCGTCGGTCTTGCCGCGGTGGAGATCGCCAAGGATCGCGGGGCCACCGTGATCGCGCGGGCCGGGACCGAGGAAAAGCGGGACTGGCTGCGGAGCCGCGGTGCCGACCATGTGCTGGACAGCCGCGAGACGGATTTTCGCACTGCGGTGCTCGATCTCACCGATGGACGCGGCGTGGACGTGATCTACGACCAGCTGGGCGGCGACGTGTTTCACCAGTCCCTCCGCTGCCTCGACCTTGGCGGACGGTTGCTGACGATCGGCTATGCATCGGGTGATATCCCGCAATTGGGGATCAATCTGCTGCTGCTGAAGAATGCCACGGTCATGGGCTTCAACTGGGGCACCTACTGGGGCTGGACGCCGGTTGACGAGCGTGTGCGCCTGACCCCGGAACGGGACCGGGTGATGGCCGGTCTGAACGATCTCTGGTCGCGCGGTGCCATCAACCCGAAGATCCACGCAACCTATCCGCTGTCCGAATACAAGGCACTCTGGGCCGATATTTCCGAACGCCGTGCCGTGGGGCGTGTCGCGCTGCTGCCGCAGGTCTGACGGCGTCTCACGGCCTTCCCGGTCGGTTGGCGGCGAGCTGTTTCTCGAAATGATGACGCCGCAGGTCGCCGCCCAGGGCCTTGTTGCTGGCCACTGCAGCGCGCTCCACGCCGACTTCCAGGAAGCCGGATGAGCGATAGAGGGCGAGAGCGGCGGGTTGAACTTCCGACGTGCTCAGGACCAGGCGCCGGCGACCGGCCTTCAGCGTCTCGGCCTCGGCCGCGGCGAGACGCCTGCCGCCCCGTCCATCGCCACGGGCATCGGGCCTGACGTACATCCGGCGCGGTTCCATGGCGTCCGCGCCGGCGCTTTCCAGTCCGAACATGCCCAGGATTTTGCCGTCCACCTCGGCGACGAAGAAGGCGCCGTCGTGTGCCGCGTAATAGTCTTCGATCCTGTCGATCTCTTCCCGCAGGGATCGTTCGACATAGGCCGCGAACGCATCGACCAGCGCCTCGGGTGCGAGGTCGCGGTTCACCCGGATGAAAAGATCGCGGACTGCCGACGCGTCTCCCGTGGCAAAGCGTCGGATGACCGGGCTTGCTGGCATCTGTTGACCGTTCCTTCCTCCGCGGCCGCCGGAAGCCTGCAGGAATGAAACAGGCCGACGTGCTTGAAACGGGAAGGGCGCACCCGGTTCGGAACCGGGCGCGCCCCTTGACGTTCGGTCCGTTGTCCGGTGCCTACTTGTTCACGAATGCCGCGTCCATGTCCGGTTCGTGGCGGCGGTTGGACAGATCGAAGAAGTCGTTGCCCTTGTCGTCGATCACGACGAATGCGGGGAAGTCCTTCACCTCGATCTTCCAGACCGCTTCCATGCCCAGTTCGGCAAAGTCCAGCACCTCGACACTGGTGATCTCGTCGCGCCCGACACGGGCGGCGGCACCACCGATGGAGCCGAGATAGAACCCGCCGTTCTTCTTGCAGCTGTCCACCACCTGCTTCGAACGGTTGCCCTTGGCGACCGAGATCATGGAGCCACCGAGCGCCTGGAATTCCGCGATATAGGGGTCCATGCGGGCTGCCGTCGTCGGACCGAACGCGCCGGAGGCATAACCTTCCGGTGTCTTCGCGGGGCCGGCGTAGTAGATCGGGTGATCCTTGAAGTAGGCGGGCAGTTCACCACCTGCCGCGACCCGCTTCGACAGTTCCGCATGCACGATGTCGCGCGCCACGATCATGGTGCCCGACAGCAGGATCGGGGTTTCGACGGGCAGCTTGGTCAGGATGTTGCGCAGGTCGTCCATCGGCTGGCTCAGGTCGATGCGGACGGCATTGCTGACATCGGCCTCGGCTGTCGGCAGGTACTTCGACGGATCACGCTCCAGCGCTTCCATGAAGACGCCTTCGCCGGTGATCTTGGCCTTGGCCTGGCGATCGGCAGAGCAGGAAACCCCGATGCCGATGGGCAGGGATGCGCCGTGGCGGGGCAGGCGGATGACCCGCACGTCGTGGCAGAAGTACTTGCCGCCGAACTGTGCGCCGATGCCCAGGTTCTGCGACAGCTTGTGGATCTGTGCCTCCAGTTCCAGGTCGCGGAACGCATGCCCTGTCATGTCACCGGAGGTCGGCAGCCCGTCGAGATACTTGCAGCTGCCCATCTTCACGGTCTTCAGGGTCTGTTCCGCCGACATGCCACCGATGACGATGGACAGGTGATAGGGCGGGCAGGCAGCGGTACCCAGGGTCGGCAGCTTCTCCGCGAAGAACTGCAGCAGGCGCTGGGGATCCAGCACCCGCCGGGTCTCCTGGTACAGGAAGGTCTTGTTGGCGGAACCGCCACCCTTGGCAATGAACAGGAACTTGTAGGCGTCGCCACCAACGGCCTCCAGGTCGATCTGGGCGGGCAGGTTGGAACCGGTGTTCTTCTCCTCGAACATCGACAGCGGCGCCATCTGGCTGTAGCGCAGGTTGCGCGTGGCCCAGGTCTTCTGCACGCCGGCGGACAGTGCCTCGGCATCGTCGCCGTCGACCAGGACCTGCTGGCCCTTCTTGCCGGAAATGATGGCGGTGCCGGTATCCTGGCACGACGGGAATTCCATGGCGGCGGAGATGTTCGCGTTCTTCAGCAGTTCCAGCGCCACGAAGCGGTCGTTGTCCGACGCCTCCGGGTCGTCGAGGATCAGGCGAAGCTGTTTCAGATGCGCCGGACGGAACAGGTGGCTGATGTCACTGAATGCCGTCTCCGCCAGCTCGCTCAGGACGTTCGGCTGCACGGTGACGAAGTCTCGCCCGCCCAGCTTTTCGACCTTCACCCCGTCGACGTCCAGCTGACGGTATTCCGTGTCATCCGCGCCCAGCGGGAACAGCGGCCCATAGCCAATGTCGTTGCTCATCTCGAAAACCCCCTTCGATCACCCCGTTTCGAACCTGGGGCAAGCAGAACACAAATCGACGGAAATTGCAGTATCGACCGGCGGCTTAATCGGTGATGCCGGATTCAATCCGCCACGACGATCAGGTTGTCGGCGGTCAGGTCGCCCGGCCGGGTGCCGGCGAGGCGAATGCTGTCGGTGTCGGTCAGGCCGACGAACAGGCCATGCGGCGTGGACCAGACGCGACGGGCGACGGTTGCATGGTCGGGGTAGCCGGGGACACCACGCAACTGGATCGCATCTTCGGCAGGGTCGAAGCCGATGATCTGGTCATGCCCGCTGCGGGGGCCAAAGATGAACAGGTCGGGGCCGAAGCCGGCCTGGTGGGTGTGCTTGCCCGGCGTGTCCATGTGCTGGCGTACGCCGTTACGCAGGGTGACCGTCGGTTCCGCAGCGACGGTGCCGATGACAGCGACCAGCAGAGCCAGCCCGCAAAGCAGACGGGCACGCCCTTGGAACAGGGATGCCCGCTGATGTCGTATCGCGATCTTCACGTGATCAGAAGATGAAGTCGTCGGTTTCATCCAGCGCGACACCGGACAGCCCCTGCAGGGTCAGGGTCTCGGACCCGCCCCCCGTGATCGTGATGATCAGGTCGCCGCCGGAGTCCGTGAAGTTCAGGTCGCCGAAGCTGATCCCCAGCGCGGAGAAGTCGATCACGTCATCCGTCGCCGCACCGGCAACGAAATCCTCGATGACGTCATTGCCGAAGCTGGCGTTGTCGAAGACGAACAGGTCGTTCCCGTCCTCGCCGGCCAGCGTGTCATTGCCGCCAATGCCGCCGTTCAGGGTATCGGCCCCGGCATCGCCGAAGATGCTGTCGTCGCCGAGACCGCCGAACAGCTGGTCGATGCCTTCACCGCCGTCCAGCACGTCGTTGCCGTCCTGACCGAACAGCGTGTCGTTGCCTGCCTCGCCGCGCAGGGTGTCGATCCCGTTGCCACCGTCCAGGCTGTCGTTGTCCGCGCCGCCCAGCAGGGAGTCATTGTCATCGCCACCGAACAGCACGTCCTGGCAGCCGGCACCGTGCAGCTGATCGTTGCCGGTGCCGCCGAAGATGGTGTCGAAGCCGACCAGCGTGTCGAGCGACGGGTCGTCGCCGTTGATGGTGTCATTGCCCTCGCCACCGAACAGGCTGTCGACGTTGCCACCACCCAGGATGAAGTCGTTGCCGAGACCGCCGTCGATGGTGTCGTTGTCGAACTGGCCGCGCAGGGGGTCATTGCCGGCCCCCCCATCGACCGCGGCACTCCCGGCCCCGCCGGAGCCGCGGTCGGTTGCGTCACCCTCGGGGACGGTCCCATTCCCGTCGCCTG
>CAJYBQ010000220.1 GCA_913064755.1 uncultured Alphaproteobacteria bacterium | reverse complement strand
ACATGGGGGCAGATGTCATCAAGATCGAGCCGGCGGAAGGCGACACCATGCGCAATGCCGCCCCGGTAGTGAACGGACAGAGCGGCTTCTTCGGGCAGCTCAACCTGGGCAAGAAGAGCGTCGTCATCGACCTGAAGCAGCCAAGGGGCCTCGCCATCGCCCGTGAACTGATCGACCAGGCCGACGTGTTCGTGGAGAATTTTCGCCCCGGTGTCATGACCCGGCTCGGCCTGGGATACACCGAGCTGGCGGCCCGCAATCCGCGGCTGATCTATTGTTCCATCTCCGGCTATGGCCAGACCGGCCCCGATACCGCGAGGCCGGCCTTCGCGCCGATCATCAATGCCGCCAGCGGGTTCACGATGGGCGAATTCCGCTACCAGCGCGGACGCGAGAAGCCGGAGCGGTCGCGGAACCTGTCCGCCGACGTGCTGGGTGCCACCCACGCCCTGATCGCGATCATGGCCGCCCTGCGACAGCGGGAAACGACCGGCCAGGGCGACCATCTGGACGTGGAACTGCTGGCCGGCCTGATGAACATGATGCCTTTCGAGTTGCAGGAAGCGCAGTTCCCCGACCCCGAACTGAAGGTCCCGGTCTTCGACCCGGTGGCCTGTTCGGATGGCTTCATCGTCGTGGCACCGGTCACAGCGAAGAATTTCGAGGCCATGGCCCGGGCCTGCGAACGCACGGACTGGATGCAGGACCCGCGGTTCTCGACACCCCGGGCACGCATGCAGAACTGGCCGAAACTGATTGCGGAGGTCGAGGCCTGGGCCGCACCATTGAAGGCCGTCGAGGCCGCGGCCCTGATCGAGGATGCGGGCTGCCCCTGCCGCAAGTACCTGAGCCCGGCAGAGGCGCTGGAGAACCCGCACCTGGTCGAACGGCGCGGCGTGGTGGAGATAGAGGACGGCATGGGGATTCACAAGTTCGTGAACACCCCGTTCAGGTTCCAGAATGCAACCTGTGGTATAACGGGCCCGTCGCCAGAGCTTGACGCCGATACCGATGAGATACTATCCCGAGCCCTCGGCTATGACGCCGAGCAGATCGCGGCTTTGCGACGCGAGGAAATCGTTGGAACCGGTGTGAACTGAAGGGCTGTTCACCTAGTACATGAATCACGGCCCTCAAGGTCATCAAGGAACCATCATGCTGGATATCATCCGAATCATCCTGTCCGTCATCATCCCGCCGCTGGGCGTCTTCCTGCAGGTCGGTATCGGTCTGCACTTCTGGCTTAACATCCTGTTGACGCTGTGCGGCTACATTCCGGGTTTGATCCACGCCATCTGGATCATCGCGCGCCGCTGACGGCCGCGTCCAGCGACGGAGTTTCCTGTCTTGAGAGGTATCGATACGGACCGCGAACTGCGGCGGCTGGAGAGCCTTGCCGAATGGCTCGACAGCCGTTTTCGCATTCCGGGCACCGGAATCAGGTTCGGCCTGGACAGCCTGCTGGGCCTGGTGCCCGGTGTCGGCGACGTGCTGACACTGCTGCCATCGATCTGGCTGATCCTGCGCGCCCGCAGGCTTGGTGCGCCGTTCTCGCTGATCATCAGGATGCTGATCACGGTCCTGGTGGATTTCGTTGTCGGACTGGTCCCGGTCCTGGGCGATGTCTTCGACGTCGTCTTCCGCGCCAATACCGCCAACGTCGACCTGCTGCGCAATCACCTCAGTCGCTGATCCGCCTCCAACACGGCGGAGTCAGACCAGCAGCCCCGGACGGCTGTCCGCCCTTGGCTGGTCCTTCTCGGCCTGCTGGCGCATCACGTAACGCAACCGCGCCAGCACGTTGCGACGCAGGGTCGGCTCCCCCGCATGCGACGGACCGACAATGCTCACCTCCATGCCGGTCGCGACGTGAATCGCGGTGGCACGGACGCTGCCCTTCATCTCGACATATTCCAGAAGGATCTCTTCCGGATCTGGCGCGTTCATCGTTTCCGTCACCTGGCCATTGGGTCTTCAAGGCGAAGAGCATTATCTGGCACGATACGGATTAACTGATCGTCAACGACGTTGCGTGCGCCTGCAGACGCGGTGCATTCAGGCCTTCGCCGCCACCGCTTCCACCTCGACCTTCAGATCGGGGTGAATCAGCGCGGAGACCACGACCAGCGTCGATGCGGGCATGGCATCGCCCATCACCGCATCGCGACCGGCGCGGAACTTCGGCACGTCGGCCGCATCGGTGACGTAGCTGTTCAGGCGCACGATATCCTCCGCCCCCATGCCGGCCTCGGCCAGCACCGCCAGCACGTTCTGGAAGGCGCGTCGGGTCTGAGCCTCCATGCCATCCTCGATGACACCGTCGGGCGACCAGCCGACCTGCCCGGAGACATGGACCCAGCGCGCGCCGGGCCCGACCTCGATCCCGTGGCTGTAGCGACTTCCCGGCTTTGCAATGCTGTCGGGCATCAGTGACTTGTTCGGCATCTCGGTTCCTCCCCGGTGCTGCGATCTCGTGTGATCGGCCGTGCCGCTGCACCGGCACGCGGCATCACCGATCAGCGGTCATTCAGGCCATGGTAGGCATAGAACTTCTCGATGCGCGGAAAATCCGGCCAGTCCCTCGCCACTTCTTCCGCCCGTGCCAGCTTGTCGAACGGCCCGGACGCCTGCAATACCTTCGGGTGATACAGCAGGCCAAGGGCCGCCATGTCATAGCCCGTCGGCCAGGCCTCGCCCCGCAGCACCGTCGCACCGCGCTGGGGGCGCTGTTGCAGCCCCAGTGCCTCCACAAGGCCGGCAAAGACCAGCGCCCGCACGGTCTCGACCACGGCATCGTCGCCGACACAGCCATCCTTGGGGTTCGTGCAATTGCTGTCATGCCCGATGGCGACACGGGCAATGTCGATGGTTATCGACGCGCCCCGCGTGATCCCGTCCGAGACCTGGCGCGTCACCCGGCGCTCCGGCCCATGGCAATCCATCTCGAACGCGTAGCGGATGACGGCATCCTGCTCCGCGGCGACCCGGTAGAAATCCATTCCCGTGGTTGCGGCAAAGTATTTCAGCGACCGGTCCACCTGCGTGATCACCTTGTCGATCGCCACCTGGCCGCTTTCCGTCTCCACGGTCTCGGGCAGCCAGATGGTGATCGGCCCCGCCATCGGCACCGCGTCCACCAGTTCGCCGGTCGGCCCGGTCAGCGCCGTCGCCTCGAAGAAGGACAGCAGCCGCCCGTCACCGGGAAACGCCGTCCGCTGGTTCCAGTCATAGATCAGCATGATCACCGACAGGACGACCACGATGATCAAACCGACCATGAAGCGGGTCCTGCGCGGCCAGTGTCCTGGATTGGTCAAGTTGGTGCCTCCCGGAGTTAGTCCACCAGGAGAATGGATCGCGCCGTAAAATCGCAGGACAACCGCTTGACGGCAAGCGGTGGGACGCGATACATACCGGCACCTGATGGTGGTCACGCCCCGTTCGTCTAGTGGCCCAGGACGCTGGCCTCTCACGCCGGAAACAGGGGTTCGATTCCCCTACGGGGTACCATCACCTTCATTTCCCAACATCTTCAATGCCTTGCCAGAACTGACAGGCACCTTGCGACCTATCGCCCGGTGCGCAGGACGTGTGCGTGCGACGAGTCGTAGAGCGCCGAGTCACGGAAATCCTTCGCCCCCAGTGCCGGGCCGACAAGGATCAGCGCGGTGCGGGTGATCTTGGCGTCGCGGGCCTTCTGGCGGATATCGCCCAGGGTGCCGTGCAGGAACTGCTCGTCGGGCCAGCCGACGCGGTAGGCGATGATCACCGGGCATTCCGCGCCGTAGAGCGGGATCAGGCGGTTCTCGATCTCCCGGATGTTGCGGACGGAGAGATGGATGGCCAGGGTCGCACCGGTTCGGCCGATGGTCTCCAGGTCCTCCCCCGGCGGCATGAACGACGCCTTCATGCTGGTGCGGGTGATGATGACGGTCTGCGCCACCTACGGCACCGTCAGTTCCAGTATCAGCGCCGACGCCGCCGCCGCGACGAGGACCAGGACTTCCTCCACGTAGGATGGCTGGATGTTGACGACGCCCGGCCAAGCCGGGTCCCGCTCCGGGAGCAGATCGAAGGCGTAGACTTCGTTTTCGCCGAAAAACAGCCGGCCCCTGTTCCAGACCACGCCTTTTTCACGGAACGGCGCGCCGACGCCCAACCGGTCGAAGATCTCCAGGGTGCGCTTTGACATGCAGATCAGGCGGGAGCCGTGACTGGTGGTGTCGTCCTCATCCAGCAGCACGGTCTCGAC
The DNA here is from genome assembly GCA_913064755.1 of uncultured Alphaproteobacteria bacterium. GTDB lineage: Bacteria > Pseudomonadota > Alphaproteobacteria > Minwuiales > Minwuiaceae > Minwuia. Next base: position 1,945 of record CAJYBQ010000220.1, on the reverse strand, counting down.
GCCGCGCTGGGCGATATCCAACGCCAGCGTCAGGCCGACCGGGCCGCCGCCGACCACCGCCACCGTCGTCCTGCCGACCGCGCCTGCGGCCAACTCCGCCGGCGGCGTGAACGGGAATGTCGGATGGACGTAGGCTTGTGGCATCGCCGCCTCTGTCGTCGCCCCGACCTTTAGCGGGCGTCGCCGGATGCGAGGCGGGGCAGCATCAGACGAAACGGCCCCAGCAGCGCAAGCGCGAGCGCGAATTTGACCAGGAAATCGCCGACCAGGAGCGTCGTCCAGGGCACGTCTGTGCCGTAGAACGCCAGGCTGAAGAACAGCACCGTGTCGAGGATGGAAGCCAGCGTCGTCGACACCAGGGGCGCCCGCCACCAGCTTCCGGCGCGGAGCCGGTCGAAAGCCTGCACGTCCAGCAGTTGGGCCGCGAGGAACGCGGTCGCGGACGCCATGGCGATGCGCGGGCCGGCGAAATAGATCGACGCGACCGCCGCGACGGCAAAACCGATATAGACGACGCGGCGGGCAGTCCGCGGCCCATCGCCCCGATTGATGAGATCGGTGACGAGGAAGGTGACCGGGTAGGTCAGCGCGCCCCAGGTCAGCCAATCGTTGATCGGATGCTGCACCAGAATATTGGAAGCGACGATGAGGACCACCATCGCCGCGATCGCCAGCAGAAATCGGCGGCGCGCCGCCGGCGCCGCGGGCAGGCGACCCATCAGTGGATGTCCTTCGGACCGAGCATGGCCTGCTTCAGCTTCGCGAAGCTGAACTCGGATGATTTGCAGAGATCGAGGATGACCTTCTCCTTCGCCGCGACGCGCCCCGCCGCCGCGACCACTTCGCCCGCCAACGCCTTCGGAATGACGACAGCGCCATGCTGATCCGCATGAATGAGATCGTCGTTCTCGACGACCATGCCGGACACGTTCACCTGACAGCCGAAGTCCAGCATATGCACATGGGCATGGCTGGGCTTGATCGAGCCGGCCAGCGCCTGGAACCCGTCCGCCCAGTCGGGAATGTCGCGGATGCAGCCGTCGGTCACGACGCCGATGGCGCCCAGCGCCTTATGGACGTTGGAATTCACTTCGCCCCAGAACGCGCCATAGCCGGCGTTCGGGCCGTCGAGATCCTGCAGGATCGCGATACGCGGCAGATCGCCCTTGGAGACATATTCATAATAGGCCACGCGCCGATCCGGGCCGATGGCGGCGTTGGGCCGCATGGCGCGGATCATGCCCGTGCGCGCCAGGCCGACGATTGGCTTCAGGTGCGGAAACGGACAGACAAGCGGCTGCGTGGTGAAGCCAGTGTCCCGATATTTCTGGTCGATTTCTTCGAGCGCATTGCAGACAGTCGGCGTGTCGAGTTCGGCAAGCGCGTCCAGAAGGTCGGTCGTAATCGGGGCGGTCATCAGTCAGGCATCCTTCGCGGAAATTTCAATTATCGGGCGCACCGTCTTACGACGGGCGGCTTTGGGGCACAATTCAGGCCTTAGGAGAGGCCGAGCACGTCGTTCATGGCATACAGGCCAGCCGGCTTATCGCCTGCCCAGCCAATGGCCCGCACGGCGCCGCGCACGAACAGATTCCTGTCCGTGCAGCGGTGGATCAGTTCCAGCCGTTCGCCGGCGCCGGCGAACATCACCGTGTGCTCGCCGACGACGTCCGCGCCGCGCAGGGTCGCGAAGCCGATGGCGCCGTCCGGACGGGCGCCCGTTTCCCCTTCCCTCGACCAGATCGCGACGTCGTCGAGATCGACCTTGCGGCCGCGCGCCGCGGCTTTGCCGAGGCCGACCGCCGTGCCCGAAGGCGCATCGATCTTATGCTTGTGGTGCATTTCCATGATTTCGATGTCGTAGTCCGGCCCGAGCACGCTCGCGACTTTCTCCACCAGGTTCATGAAAACATTGACCACGACGCTCATATTCGGCGCGTAGACG
>CAJYBQ010000219.1 GCA_913064755.1 uncultured Alphaproteobacteria bacterium | reverse complement strand
CAGGCCTGTGACGATGGGCAGGCTGAGGGTGCGGGCCGACGCGGGCCACTGGTGCTGCCGAATCTGGCGGATCTGGGCCTGTTCCATGTCCTGAATGGTGCGGCGCCGGGCGAAGCGCGGGGCCTGTGGGGGGCGGCCCGCGAGGTCTCGCGCGGCAAGGACACACCGTCGGGCCATTGGGAATTGGCCGGTCTGCCGGTGCCCTGGGACTGGCACTATTTCCCGAACGACCACCCGGCCTTTCCACAGGAAATCGTACGTCTTGTCACACAGGCCGCAGGAACAGATCGGATTTTGGGCAATTGCCATGCCTCGGGCACCGAAATCCTGGCGGAACTGGGCTACGACGCCGCGCGCATCAAGGCAGCGCTGGAAACTTGAGCCAATTCGACGAATGATGATCGGGAACCAACACTTCTGGGGAGGAATGAAACATGTCTGGTTTGTATTACGAGGAATTCGAAGTCGGGATGGAGTTCAACCATTCCCTGACGCGCACCATAACGGAGATGGACAACGTCATGTTCTGCGCCATGACCCACAACCCGCAGCCGCTGCACCTTGACGAGGAATTCTCCAAGGGCACGGAGTTCGGGCAGCGCATCGTCAACAGCCTGTTCACCCTTGGCCTGGTGATCGGCGTGACCGTTGGGGACACCACGCTGGGGACCACCATCGCCAACCTGGGCATGACCGACGTGCGCTTTGCCAACCCGGTGTTTCATGGCGACACGGTACGGGCCGTGACCAAGGTGCAGAGCAAGCGCGAGAGCAAGTCGCGCCCGAATGCCGGCATGGTCGTGTTCGAACATTACGGCTTCAACCAGCGCAACGAGGAAGTGGCCTATTGCGTCCGCACCGCCTTCATGAAGAAGCGCCCGGCATGAGGCTGAACCGTTCCTGGCTGTTCGTTCCCGGTGACAGCGAGCGCAAGCTCGCCAAGGGACCGGACAATGCCGCCGACGCGTTGATCCTGGACCTGGAGGACGCCGTTTCCGATGACCGGCAGGAGATCGCGCGGGAAATGACCTGCGCCTTCCTGAAGGCTCACCCCGACCGTTCCCGACAGGAACTCTGGGTGCGGATCAACCCGCTGGATACGCCGCTGTCGCTTCCCGACCTGGTGGCGGTCATGCCCGGCGCGCCGGATGGCATCGTGTTGCCGAAGGTCTATTCGGCAGCCGACGTGAAGACCCTCGACACCATGCTGTCGGCGCTGGAGACGCGGGAGGGGCTGGCGCTTGGCTCCACCCGCATTCACTGCGTGGCGACGGAGACGGCGGCATCACTGCTGACCTTCCATACCTACCTGGACAATCCGTCACCGCGCCTGACCGCCCTGACCTGGGGCGGGGAGGACCTGGCGGCGGCGCTGGGCGCCAGCACCAACCGCCATCCCGATACCGGCGACTACGACACCCCGTTCCAGCTTGCCAAGACGCTGTGCCTGACAACCGCCCGCGCCATCGACGCGCAGCCGGTCGGCGTGGTCTACGTCGATTTCCGCGATCTGGAAGGCCTGGAGAAGGAATGCCAGCGCGACCGGCATTCCGGCTTCATCGGCAAGATCGCCATTCACCCGGCACAGTCGGAGGTCATCAACCGTGCCTTCACGCCCACCGATGACGAGGTGGCACATGCAAGACGGGTGATCGCGGTGTTCGAGGACAATCCCGGCCTGGGCACCGTCGGACTGGACGGCAAGATGCTCGACATGCCGCACCTGAAGCAGGCCCGCAACCTGATGGCCCTGGTGGAGCAGTTCGGTGGGTGAGTTGCTGGATCTCGCCATCCACGACGACATTGCCACGATCACGATGGATGACGGCAAGGCGAATGCCTTCAGTCACGCGATGATGCAGGCCCTTTCCGACGCCCTCGACGCGGCGGCGGAAGGGGCCAGTGTCACGGTCATCCGCGGTCGCAAGGGCGTGCTCTGCGGCGGCTTCGACCTGAAGGTCATCCGTGGTGATCCCCGGGACGTGCCGGCCCTGGTGCAAGCCGGGGCGCACCTGCTGATGAAGGCCTGGCTGCACCCGCAGCCGCTGTTGATCGGGGTGACCGGCCACGCGGTTGCGGCCGGGGCACTGCTTGCCCTCACCGGTGACTACAGGGTCGGGGTCGAGGGTGATTTCAGGATCGGCCTGAACGAGACCGCCATCGGCCTTGAACTGCCCGTCTTCGCCATCGAACTGGCAGCCGCTCGGCTGGACCGGCGGGCCCTCACCATGGCGACCGTCGGGGCACAGCTCTACAGCCCCAGACAGGCCGTCGAAGTGGGATATCTCGACAAGGTGGCTGTGCCCGGCTGGTTCGAGAAGGAGCTTCAGGCCGCCGCGACCAGGATGAAACAGCTGGACGGGGCCGCTGTTGCCGGCGTCAAGCGCAGGCTGCGCAGCGCCGCGGCAACACGATCACTGGAGGCTGGCTGATCCGGCCAGCACGGGCAACGGGTCAATCCCCCGATGAAACCGAACCGGCCCGCCCCCCATCGTTCAGAGAGGTGGGCGGGCCGGTGAAGTGCAGGAACGCCGGAAAGCGCCGATGGCTTATTCCGGCAGGACCGAACGCCCGGCGTAGATCGCATCCGGGCCAAGCATGTCCTCGATCCGCAGCAACTGGTTGTACTTCGCCGTACGGTCGGAGCGTGCGAGGGAGCCGGTCTTGATCTGGCCGCAGTTGGTGGCGACCGCCAGGTCGGCAATGGTCGAATCCTCCGTCTCGCCGGACCGGTGCGACATGACCGCCGTGTAGGACGCGCGGTGCGCCATGTCCACGGCCTCCAGCGTTTCGCTCAAGGTGCCGATCTGGTTGACCTTCACCAGGATGGAGTTCGCGACGCCGCGGGCGATACCGTCGGCCAGGCGCGCGGGGTTGGTGACGAACAGGTCGTCGCCGACCAGCTGCACCTTGTCACCCAGGCGCTCCGTCAGCATGGCCCAGCCTTCCCAGTCATCCTCGGCGCAGCCGTCCTCGATGGAGATGATCGGGAACCGGGCGCAGAGGTTGGCGTAGTAATCCACCATCTGCCCCTGATCCAGGGTCTTGCCCTCGCCCGCCAGTTCGTAGCGACCGCCCTTGTAGAACTCGGTGGAGGCCGCATCCAGCGCGACGAAGACATCCTCGCCCGGCAGGTACCCGGCCTTGGCGATGGCGGCCATGATGAACTCCAGGGCTTCCTCGGCGCTGTTCAGCGCGGGCGCGAAGCCGCCTTCGTCACCGACATTGGTGTTGTGGCCGGCATCCTGCAGCCGCTTCTTCAGCGCCTGGAAGATTTCCGCGCCGCACCGCAATCCCTCGGAGAAGCTCGCCGCCCCCACGGGCATGATCATGAATTCCTGGATATCGATCGGATTGTCGGCATGGGCACCGCCGTTGACGATGTTCATCATCGGGACCGGCAGGGTGCGGGCCGAAACGCCACCGACATAGCGCCAGAGCGGCTGGTCCAGCGCATCCGCCGCCGCCTTCGCCGCCGCCAGGCTGACGCCAAGGATCGCATTGGCCCCCAGGCGCGCCTTGTTGGGCGTGCCATCCAGTTCGATCAGCATCCGGTCGATCGCCAGCTGGTCGCTGGCATCCATTCCGGACAGGGCCTGGAAGATTTCACCGTTCACGGCCTCGACCGCCTGCAGCACGCCCTTGCCGCCGTAACGGTCGTCGTTGTCGCGCTTCTCGACCGCCTCGTAGGATCCCGTGGATGCACCCGACGGCACCGCCGCACGACCGAAGGCACCGCTGTCCAGCAGCATGTCAACTTCCACCGTCGGGTTGCCCCGGCTGTCCAGGATCTCGCGTCCCACAATGTCGATGATGGCGGTCATCGGTGCCCTCCGTTTCGAATGTCTCTCAGATGATGGCAAGAGGTAGACCACAAACAGCAGATTCTGTCAGTGTCAAAAACATGCGGGTCAAGGGTCACCGCCATGCGCCGCCTTCGCTGACATCCAGTCCATCACCGCCTGTGCCGCATGCTTCCGCCTTGGCGAGCGCTGGGCCAGCAGGAAGAAGTCCTGGCCGCCGTGCAGTGTTTCCGGCGTGACCTGCACCAGGTACCCCGCGTCCAGTTCCCGCTCCACGAGGAACCGGCTGACGAGAACCATCCCCTGCCCTTCGCGGGCGGCGTCGATGGCAAGCGCGGTCTGGCTGAGCCGCAGCCCCCGGCCGCTCCGGTCCGTCAAATTCATCATCTTCAGGAATGCCGGCCACAGGTCGTGGGTATCGTGGACCTTCGGCAGTTCCGCCAGCGCCCTGCCACGTGATGCCGGATCATGGTCCGCCAACAGGCCCGGCACGGCCACGGCAATCACCTCCTGCTGGAACAATCGAATGGCTTCCAGCGCCGCGCCGAACGGGGGCTTCCCCTGCCTGACGGCGAGGTCGATGCCGTCACGATGGAAGCTGGAGACCCTGTCGGTCGCCAGGATGCGCAGGTCGATCTCCGGATGCGCGGCGGAAAACGCCGGCAGGTGCGGGATCAGCCACTTCGACGCGAATGTCGGCGTCACGCTGATCAGCACCGTATCGGGTTCCGGGCGGAGCCGGGCGGTCGCCTCTCGCAACGCATCGAACGTCGCTTCGACCTGGGCATGATAGCCGCGCCCCGGCGCGGTGAATGCCAACCCCTTCGACAGGCGCTCGAAAAGCGGCATCGCGAGGTGACTCTCGAGAAGCCGCACCTGCTGCGCCACGGCCGCCTGGGTGACACCCAGTTCATCGGCTGCGGCACGGAAGTTCAGATGCCGGCCGGCCGCATCAAAGGCACGCAAGGCGTTGAGTGGGGGAAGCTGGCGCATGCGCCGATAGTATTCCTATCACCTGTGCATATCAAATCTAGGCCGCACGACTTCGTCATACCTGTAAACTTCGAACATCCACGAAACAGGAGGTTCCCATGGCTATAGAAAAAGTTGCACTTGTCACCGCTGGTGGATCGGGCATGGGCGCCGATGCGGCCCGGCGCCTCGCGCGCGACGGTTTCCGGGTCGGCATCCTGTCCTCCTCCGGCAAGGGGGAGGCCCTGGCTGCAGAGATCGGCGGCTTCGGCGTGACCGGATCGAACCGTTCGACCGACGACCTCGCCCGCCTGGTCGCGGGTGCGAATGACCGATGGGGCCGGGTGGACGTGCTGGTCAATTCGGCGGGGCATGGACCGAAAGGCCCGGTGCTGGATATCTCCGACGACGACTGGCACACCGGCATGGAAGTCTATCTGCTGAACGTCATCCGCCCCACGCGCCTGGTGACGCCGCTGATGCAGGCACAGGGTGGCGGGGCAATCATCAACATCTCCACCTTTGCCGCCTTTGAGCCCGACCCGTTGTTTCCGACGTCGGGCGTGTTCCGCGCAGGCCTCGCCGCCTTCACGAAGCTGTTCGCGGACAAGTACGCCGCCGAGAACATCCGCATGAACAACGTCCTGCCGGGTTTCATCGACAGCCTGCCCGAAACGGCGGACCGCCGGGCGCGCATTCCGCTCGGGCGCTACGGTCATGCAGACGAGGTTTCATCGCTGATTTCCTGGCTTGCATCGGAAGGCGGCGGCTACATGACAGGCCAGAACCTGAAGATCGACGGGGGACTGACACGTGCCGTCTGATGCGGTCGTCGCCACGCCGGCAAGGGACCAGGTCGCATTCATCGTCAAATGGGCGGCGTCGATCATACAGATCATGGGCTACACGGCGACGGCCTTCGGGTGGACGCCGTGGAACCTCTACCTGTTCGTCATCGGCGTGCTCGGCTGGTTCGCCGTCGGGGTGGTCTGGAACGACCGGGCCATCATGCTGATCCACATCGTCGCCCTGGGCGCGATGCTGGCGGGGATGAGCAGCACCTGAACAGTCGATGGCTGGCCCCCTCGGCCATGAGGCCGCTTGTGGCGGTTACGGGTTCTTGGCGACCGCGTCGAAGGCCATCAGGCGTCGCAGCAGCGCCTCCATCTCGTTGATCGGCACCATGTTCGGGCCGTCGGACGGCGCATTGTCCGGATCCTCATGGGTCTCCATGAACACGGCGGCGATGCCGACGGCAACCGCGGCACGGGCCAGGACCGGCACGAATTCCCGCTGTCCGCCGGAACTCCCCCCCTGCCCGCCGGGCTGCTGAACCGAATGGGGGGCGTCGAAGACCACCGGGCAGCCGGTCTGCTGGGCCATGATCGGCAGTCCCCGGAAATCGGTCACCAGCGTTTTGTAGC
>CAJYBQ010000218.1 GCA_913064755.1 uncultured Alphaproteobacteria bacterium | reverse complement strand
TACGGCACCGTCAACGGACGCCTGGTCTTCGTCTACTCGCAGGACTTCACGGTCTTCGGCGGTGCGCTGTCGGAAATGCATGCCCGCAAGATCTGCAAGATCATGGACAAGGCGATGCAGGTCGGCGCGCCGGTGATCGGCATGTGCGATTCCGGCGGTGCCCGCATCCAGGAAGGCATCGACAGCCTGGCGGGCTATGCGGAGGTGTTCCAGCGCAACGTGATGGCGTCCGGCGTCGTTCCGCAGATTTCGATGATCATGGGTCCCTGCGCGGGTGGCGCTGTCTACAGCCCGGCCATGACCGACTTCATCTTCATGGTGAAGGACACGTCTTACATGTTCGTCACCGGCCCCGACGTGGTGAAGACCGTGACGGCGGAAACGGTCACGGCGGAGGAACTCGGCGGGGCCATCACCCATACCACCAAGTCGTCCGTGGCCGACCTGGCGCTGGACAACGACATGCACGCCATCGCGCAGGCCCGTCGCTTCATCGACTTCCTGCCCGCCTCGAACCGCCAGGAGCCACCGATCCGGCCGACCTATGACGACCCGGAACGGCAGGAAGCATCGCTGGACACGCTGGTCCCGGCGAACCCCAACAAGCCCTACGACATGATGGAACTGGTGGAGAAGATCGTCGACGAGGGCGATTTCTTCGAGATCCAGCCGGGCTTCGCGAAGAACATCATCGTCGGTTTCGGCCGCATGGAAGGCCAGACGGTCGGCATCGTTGCCAACCAGCCGATGGCGCTGGCCGGGTGCCTGGATATCGATTCATCCAAGAAGGCCGCCCGCTTCGTGCGCTTCTGCGACTGCTTCAACATCCCGCTGGTCACCCTGGTGGACGTACCCGGCTTCCTGCCCGGCACGTCGCAGGAATATGGCGGGCTGATCAAGCACGGCGCCAAGCTGCTCTATGCCTATGCCGAGGCCACGGTGCCCAAGGTCACCGTGATCACGCGGAAAGCCTATGGCGGTGCCTATGACGTCATGAGTTCCAAGCACCTGCGCGGCGACGTCAACATGGCCTGGCCGAACGCGGAGATCGCCGTGATGGGCGCCAAGGGTGCGGTGGAGATCATCTTCCGCGCCGACATCGGCGATGACGAGAAGATCAATGCGCGGACGGAGGAATATCGCCAGACCTTCGCCAACCCGTTCATCGCGGGCGCGCGCGGCTTCATCGACGACATCATCATGCCCCACAACACCCGCTTCCGGATCATCAAGTCCCTCAGGATGCTGAAGACCAAGAAGCTGGAAAACCCCTGGAAGAAGCACGACAACATCCCGCTGTAGGATGCGTCGAAGCTGATGACGGTGGCTTTCCCCCGTCCTCTGCCACCAGGTGGCGTGCCGAGGACGGGGTGACACCGGCAGGGCCGGGCAGTCTGGCCGCGCCGGTCAGGCCTGGCCACCGGTCAGGCGCCAGCGGCGCACGGCGGTTCCATCCCAGACAAGGCTGTTGCCCCGTCGCGACACGGGGTCGGGAAAGCGCCCGTCACGGCGCATGCGCCAGATGGTGATGCGGCTCTTGCCGGTAAATTCGGTAACTTCGGCCAGGGTCATCGGGCTGGTCGGGCGGCGGCGACGCGCGGCGGGCATCAGGTTTCCTCCCGCACGGTGCCGGCGATCAGGCTGACGGCGGCATCGTGGCGACGGAACATGTCCGCGATCCGCTGCACCACCGACCGCTGCAACCAGATGCGCCCGCCGCGCACGGTCTCCAGGGTCACCTCGTTGCCGCACTGGATGACGGTGACCAGTTCGTCGTTCTCGTCGCGATACTGGGTCGTGAGTTCGAGCATGATGGGTTCCATGTCCGGTCCTTCTCGGTTCGGGATGTCCTGTGGGCGGTGTCGTCAGACCTAGCGGAAGCGCAGGGCGGCAAGGTCGCGGGCTGCGGCGCGGATCGCGGCCTGCCGCTGCAGGTCATCCATCTCGACCTCCAGCGGCTGCAGCAGGTTGAAGAAGGCGTCGTCCAGCGCTTCGGAGAACTGGATGTGCAGTTCCGACCGCGCCGCGTCGTCCAGGTCGGATTCCTGTGCGGGACGCAGGGCGGCCTGCAGGATGTTCATGCGCTGCTTCAGCAGACGCTCCCGCTCCTCGATCAGATCGTTCATCGCCATGGGGGTGCACTCCTGTGTTTCATGCAACCAATATAGCGGTAAAATAACCGGTCACAAGAAATATATGTAAAAATACCGTATCACGTGTGCCCGACACGGCGAGGGGTGCTTGATCGCGTGCCCGCGCTCGCGCATTGTCGCCAGGCAACAATTGGGGAGGTCGAGGGCATGCTGAAACGGGTTGGCGTGGTCGGTGCGGGTCTGATGGGGGCGGAGATCGCCTTTGAATTCGCCCGCGCCGGATACGAAGTGCTGCTGAGTGATCGCAGTGACGAGGTGCTGGCGGCGGCAAGGGATCGTCTGGAAGGCATCTGGAACAAGGGACTGGCGCGCGGCTTCTATTCGGAAGCCGACGGCGCGCCGCTGGACCGGATGACGTTCGACGCCGACCTGAACAGCTTCGCCGACCGGGAAATCGTCTTCGAGGCGGTGTTCGAGGACGAGGCAGTGAAGGGCGAGGCCTGGGCCAGGCTGGACGGTATCTGCGGCCCCGACGCGATCTTCTGCACCAATACGTCGACCATCGCGATCTCGACCCTGGCAGCGCATGTCGACGTGGCGCGGCGTCCGCGCTTCGTAGGCACGCATTTCTTCTCCCCCGTCTCGCGCATGAAACTGGTCGAAGTCATGCCGGGTTTCGAGACCGACGAGGCCGTGGTGGAGGAGATGTTCGGACACCTGAAGGCCGCGGCCAAGCACCCGATCCGCATCAAGGACGTGACCGGTTTCGCCGTGAACCGGCTGCTGCATGTCTTCATGATCGAAGCCGTGCGGCTGGTGGAGGAAGGCGTCGCCACGCCGGAGGACATCGACACCGCCTGCAAGCTGGGGCTGGGTCATCCGATCGGGCCGTTCGAACTGATGGACGCGGTGACACTCAGCCTGTGCGAACAGGCGCAGGAGATCATGCACGGGTCCTACGGGGAGCGGTTCCGGCCGCGCCCGCTGCTGAAGCAGAAGGTCCGTGCTGGCCACAATGGCCGCAAGGCCGGCCAGGGCTGGAAGAAGTACGACTGATTCTCAGCCTGCTCCTTCCTCCTCCCGGCCACTCTCGCAATTATCCTGAAACGGGTGGCCGGGACGGGGAGAGGAACGGAACAGGCCACGAAACATGCAACACGGGAGACGACGATGGATATCAAGGGCAAGGTTTGCGTGATCACCGGCGGTGCCGGGGGCATTGGTGCCGCCATGGCGCGGAAGTTCCATGCGGAGGGCGCGAAGGCCATCGTCGTCGCCGACCTGGACATGGCGTCGTTGCAGGTGGTGGCGGATTCGGTTGGCGGTCACGCGGTGCAGACGGATGTGACCAGCGAGGATGCGATCAAGCACCTGGTGGCGGAGGCGGAACGCCTGGCCGGCCCCATCGACATCTTCTGCTCCAACGCCGGTATCGCGCGCCTGGGTGACGAGAAGGTCGCGACCGCCGAATGGCAGCTGAACTGGGACATTCACGTCATGTCGCATGTCTTCGCGGCCCGCGCCGTCATTCCCGGCATGATCGAACGCGGCGGTGGCTACCTGGTGAATACCGCCTCTGCCGCCGGTCTGTTGTCGCAGGTGGATTCGGCGACCTACGCCGTCACCAAGCATGGCGCGGTTGCCTTCGCCGAATGGCTGTCGATCAACTATGGCGGCAAGGGCATTCGCGTGTCCTGCCTCTGCCCGCAGGCCGTCCGCACGCCGATGATCGGTGACGGCGAAGGGGTGGCCAGCGTCGATGGCATCGTGGAACCCGACGACCTGGCGGCCGACGTGGTGGCCACCATGGCGCGGGAGGAATTCCTGATCCTGCCGCATCCGCAGGTGCGCGATTACATCCAGCGCAAGACCGGCAATTATGACCGCTGGATCGGCGGCATGCGCAAGCTGCTGTCCAAGTTTGACCAGCGTTGAGGCAGCAGGCATGACCAGCGCCCTCTTCACCCCGACTCGCCTGAACGACGTGGCCCTGGCCAACCGCATCGTCATTTCGCCCATGTGCCAGTACATGGCGGAGGACGGCACGGCCCAGGACTGGCACCTGATGCACTATGGCAACCTCGCCATGAGTGGTGCGGCATTGCTGATCATCGAGGCGACGGCAGTCAGCCCCGACGGGCGCATCAGCCCGCATTGCCTGGGGATATACAGCGACGCCAACGAGGCGGCGATTGCCCGCTTCGTCGGCTTCGCGCGCGACCACGGCGGGCCGGACCTGAAGCTGGGCATCCAGCTGGCCCACGCGGGGCGCAAGGCATCGGTGCATCGCCCCCGCGACGGTGCCCAGCCCCTGACCGAAGCCGAGGGCGCATGGCAGACGCTGGGTCCCAGCGCCGATGCCTATGACACCGGCTGGCCGACGCCGCAGGCGATGGACCGGGCGACGCTGGACCGCGTGAAGGCCGATTTCGTGGCCGCGGCGGAACGCTCCGCCCGGCTGGGTTTCGATGTCTGCGAATTCCACGTCGGGCACGGTTACCTGCTGCACCAGTTCCTCAGCCCCTTGAGCAATCGCCGCGACGATGCCTATGGCGGCGACCTGGCCGGGCGGATGCGCTATCCGCTGGAAGTGTTCCAGGCGGTGAAGGCCGTCTGGCCCGCCGACCGCGCGCTGGGCGTCCGCATCTCCGCCACCGACTGGGTGGACGGTGGCTGGACGGTGGAGGACACGGTGGCGTTCTGCGAGGCGCTGAAACAGATCGGCTGCGACTTCATCGATGTCACCACCTCGGGGGTCGATCCACGCCAGAAGATCCCGGTCGGACCCGGCTACCAGGTGGAATTCGCGGCGGCGGTGAAACAGGCCACGGGCCTGCCCACCATGGCCGTCGGCATGATCAATGATGCGCAACAGGCGGAGGCCATCATCGCCTCCGGCCAGGCCGATTTCGTCATGCTGGCACGGGGCATGATGTACGACCCACGCTGGGCCTGGCACGCAGCCGAGGTGCTGGGCGCGAAGGTCGCCTATCCCGCGCAATACGCCCGCGCCGAACCCGCCCGCTGGCCCCAGGCTTTCGCGCATTTGCGCGAAGCTGCGCCGGAAACGATCGGGGACATGCGGCAGCTGAAATAGGGGGCTGAGAAGGTTCTCAGAGCTGCCGGTCCACATCCATCCGTTGGTGAAGGATGCGCATGATCTCGATGTCATCTTTGCCAACACGGAAGAACATGACGTGTGATCAAGTTCGAAGCTTGAAATAGCCCTTGCGGATCGTGGTCTGGCGACCGGTCGGTGAGCCATCCGCCAATCCCCGGATCGCGGCCATTGTCGAATTGTGGTAACGGTCAGCCTGTGCAAGAGGCCAAATCCCGAAGGTTTATCGCCGGATTTCTTCCGGGTCGGCACGGGCAAGGGGAGAAAGCCGGAAGCCCGGTTCACGTCCCGACATATTTCGACTGCATTTCCATCAGAAGGCGCAGACCGGCGCACATCACTTCGCTGGCCGAACCGTACCGACCGTCCAGAACCTGCTTGTCGATGAACCCGGAAAAACGATCGCCGAGTGAAACGGAAGTGTTGCGGGGTATGGCGTGCTGATCCCTTGATTGCAGGCCATGGTACCAAGAACGGATACATCTGGAGAATCGTTCGCCGAGACAACGGGGCGGTTCACGCTTCAGTCCCCCCGCCCCCCACCTGACGCAGCCCGTATCCGCTTTTCCCGCGCTCGCACTCGCCATCGCGGCGCGCTAGGATCGGCGGGCAATTCCTGGGGAGGACGAAATGGACGAATCACGCATTCCGGGACTGGTGGGCAGCGGCCAGTTCACGCAGCGGGAACCTGATCCGGCGCAGGCGCTGTCACCCATGGATCTGACCGCGAAGGGGGTGCAGGTGGCGGCGGAGGACAGTGGTGCCGGGGCCGCGCTGATGGCGGCGCTGGATACGGTCATCGTCATCCGCGCCTTCTCCGACACCAGCTGGCGCTTTGCCAGCCCGTTCGGGAAATACACCAATCCGCCGAAGTCGCTGGCCGCGCGCGTCGGTGCGGACCAGGCGAAGCGTCTCGTCTACACCTGGGCGGGGGGCAACATGCCCCAGTACTGCCTGAACCGCCTGTCGGAGATGGTGGTGCGCGGCGAGGTCGAGGC
>CAJYBQ010000217.1 GCA_913064755.1 uncultured Alphaproteobacteria bacterium | reverse complement strand
CCGGCAGGGCGGGTCGGTCGTGCACCTACGCGGACTGGGTGGGTATCCTTGCCGACGGGCACGTGGTTGATCACGAGGAGTGGGCCCTGGGTGATTCCGGACGACGAGAGAACTATTACTCCCGCCAGATTTCCCGCTGGTCGAAACAGTACGTGGCATCGGTGACGGAAGAGATTCCGGAGATGGATGCGCTGATGGAATGGCTGCCCGCCAATACCCCGGTGGCCGACGAAGTCTCGATCGTTCACGGCGACTACCGTATCGGCAATTGCGTGCTGCACCCGACGGAGCCGAAGATCATCGAGGTGCTGGACTGGGAACTGTCCACGCTGGGGCACCCGCTCGCCGACCTGGCCTATTGCTGCCAGGAATACTACGGCCACGCGGCCGACGGCGGCTTCGCGCACCTGGCGGACACGAGAGAGATCGGCATCCCCACCGAAGCCGAGTTCGTGAAACGCTATTCCGAACTCACCGGGCAGGGGGAGATCGAGAACTGGCCGTTCTACATCGCCTACACGATGTTCCGTTCCGCCGCGATCGTGCAGGGTGTCTATCGCCGGGGGCTGGACGGCAATGCCAGTTCCGACAGCGCGAAGAAGTTCGCCGGCTATGCCGAACAGCGGGCCAGGTGGGGCTGGGACATCGTCAAGAAGGCGGGACTGGCCTGAACAACAGGCGCCGGACCAGCCGTCCGCGGGATCACGAGACCGGGCCGCGCGGCATCACACCTTCTCCGATGCTGCGCGGCGGTTCGGGTCCGGCGTTTCCTGTGCTGCAAGCTGCTTCGGGTCTCTGAGGAACAACAGGATCAGCACCATGGCTGCCAGGGGCATGGCGGCGAAACCGATCAGGGTCAGGGTATAGTCGCCGGTCACGTCATAGGCGATGCCGAGGGGCAGGGGGCCGAGCGATGCACCGACGACACCGATCATCTGCCCTGTCCCCTGGATGGAGCCGATGAACCGGCGGCCGAAGTAACGCGGCCACATGAAGCCGAAGAAGGTCATCGACACGGCATTGTTGATCCCGAAGATCACGCCGTAGATCACGCCGCTGGTCGTGTCCGTGACATTGCCGGCGGCAATCAGTGCGGCCGCCATCACCGCCAGACCGCCCGCGAAAATCCATTCCGTGCGGAACCGGTCCAGCATCTTCCCCAGCAAGGGCATGCAGATCACCATGGATACGGCGGAGACGGGGAAGATGCTCGCGGCCAGTTCGCGACTGAGTCCTTGCGCCTCGAAGATCGAGATCTGGAACAGGTGCAGCATCGTGACCAGCATGGCAAAGCAGAACAGGCCGATGGCCACCAGGTAGAAGGTGCTGGTCCGCAGGGCTTCCGAAAGGGTCAGGCCGAATTCGGCGGCCTTCGGGGTATCGCTTTCCTGTACCTCCGGCCTGGCCCCGTCCGGCAGCAACCCGAGGTCTTCGGGCTTGTTGAAGACGAGCACCATCAGTCCGGGCAGCAACAGCACGGCCGTGATGACGCCCAACCAGACATAGGCGGAGCGCCAGTCACCCTGGTCGATCAGCCACTGCGCCAGCGGCGGGTGGATGGCCATGGAAGCGGCGAAGCCGAGCATCATCAGGCCCATGGCGAAACCGCGCTTGGCGGAAAACCACTGCGAAATCAGATTGACGGCGTTGAGCAACAGCGCGCCCTGGCCCAGGAAGCGCAGGATGCCGAAACCCAGGGTCAGCCAGATGGCGATCTCGAAAATGCCGAAGACGCTGATCACCGTGCCCGTGACCTGGGAGAAGGCGACGCAGGCGAGCGTGAAGAGCACCGTGACGACCAGCGCCGTCTTCCGCATGCCGTGGCGGTCGACCTGGCGACCCACGAAGGGCAGCAGGAACGCCGCCGCCAGCGTTGCGAAACCATAGGCGAACGATACGGCGGTCGCCGATATGCCAAGGTCTTCCATCAGGATGCTGACAAAGACGCTGATGGTATGGGACTGGCCGGGGCCGCTGGCCAGCAGCACCATGGCGGCAACGCCCAGCATCACCCAGCCATAGAAGAAATGGTTGTTGAGGCCGAGGGCGAGGCGTTCGCGGAATCCGTTGCGGTTCATCTGCCGGTTCAGCCCCTGATCGCGGTGGCAAAGGACACCAGGTGCCGGGTGAAGGCCTCGGGCCGTTCCACCGGGATCAGGTGTCCTGCATCCGCGACGGTGACGGAGGTGGCATCGGGAATGCGCGCCGTCAGTTCGGTCACGTCCTCCTCGACCCGGAACACGCGGTCATGCAGGCCGGTCATCACCAGCGTGGGCAGCGTCAGGCTCTCCCATGGGAAGTCCCAGTTGGTATCTACCGACGCGGCCATCAGGCGGAACAGCCCGTCATCGGGGGACATGGGTTCATAGGGCGTGCCCGGGAACATGGTGGGCCGCATGGCGACCAGCTGATCGGGGTTCACCAGCATGGGCAGGTTTGCCTCCATCATCAGGCGTGATCCACCTGCGCGGGCCATGGCGACCATGGCGGTGCCGAGCCATTCGATGCGGGGGCCGGGACGACGGAGCGTGTTGATCAGCACCAGGCCCTCGGCGGCGACACCGGCCTGAAAGGCCTCGGCCGCGAACAGGCCACCGATGGAAAGACCGACCAGGATCGGGCGGGGCGGTGCAACCTCTGCCATCAACAGGGCAAGGTCCTGCGCCACCAGCGTCGGCGGCAGGGGGGTATCGTCCGCGAATTCGGTATCTGCCTGGCCCCGGAAGTTGTAGCAGAGCGTGCCGTACCCCAGTTTCCTCAGTGCCGGGCCGATGTGATCCTGCCAGGTGCCGGTATTGCCGGTCAGCGCATTGACGAACACGAACGTCTGCATGCCGTCTCGCGGCGCGTCGTACTCGAAATAAAGGCTCTCTCCCGCTTCGATCTGGAAACGCGCCATCTTTCAGTGTCCTCCCTCGATACCCGTTGTTTCGGGATTATCTTCAAGCTCCGGCAAATTGTGCAGTGCTATTGGTAGCATGACAATTATCCTCGCGCCTTACCTTACGTAAGCGTCAATGACTTGATACCTGAGCGCAAATCAGCAACTAATACGGCATCAGGATTCCGGGGAGTTAACAGATATGGACGTCAGTTTTTCCGCCGAGGACATGGCCTTCCGCGACGAAGTCCGCGCATTCCTTGACGATTCCTTCGACGACGAGTTGAAGGCCGCGATGAAGATCACCCGCGCGGGCTACATGCCGAAGCATCTGCACGTGCGCTGGCAGAAGGCGCTGCATGCCAAGGGCTGGGCGACGCCGAACTGGCCGGTGGAATACGGTGGCTGCGGCTGGACACCGACGCAGAAGTACATCTACGAGGCCGAGATGGCGGCGGCCGGTGCGCCGATCGTCATTCCCTTCGGCCCGCGCATGCTGGCCCCGGTGCTGATGAAATTCGGCTCCCCCGAGCAGAAGCAGGAGTTCCTGCCGAAGATCCAGTCCGCCGACCTGATCATCTGCCAGGGCTATTCGGAGCCGGGATCGGGTTCCGATCTCGCCAGCGTCAAGATGAAGTGCGAGGACAAGGGCGATCACTGGTTGCTGAACGGTTCCAAGATATGGACCTCCGTGGCGCAATACGCTGACTGGATCTTCTGCCTGGTCCGCACCTCCAACGAGGGCAAGCGGCAGGAAGGCATCTCCTTCATCCTGATCGACATGAAGACCAAGGGTGTGACGGTTGATCCGATCATCACCATGGACATGCCGGAAAAGGACTACCAGGAGGTCAATCAGGTCTTCTTCGAGGACGTGAAGGTGCCGAAGGAGAACATGATCGGCGAGGTCAACAAGGGCTGGACCTATGCCAAGTACCTGCTGGAATTCGAACGGGGCGGGTCCTACAGCCATGGCCTGAAGCGCGGCATGGAGAAGGTGCGCCAGATCGCGTCCGAAGAGCAGGAGAACGGTGAGCGTGTTGCCGACGATCCGGTCTTCCAGAAGAAGATGGCGGACGCCGAGACCCTGATCACGGCGATGGAATACACGGAACTGCGCGTGCTGGGCCGTCTTGCCGGTGGCGAGAACCCGGGGCCGGAAAGTTCCATGATCAAGTGCCGCGGTTCGGAACTGCAGCAGCTGGTTTCGGAACTGGCCTTCGAAGCGGCCGGGACCAAGCAGTCGCCGTTCCAGGCCCTGAAATGGGGGTCCAACGAACCGCCGATCGGCCCCGACTGGGCCGCCGGTGTCGGGCCGAAGATGTACAATTATCGCAAGGTGTCGATCTACGCCGGGTCAAACGAGATCCAGCGCAACATCATGGCGAAGCTGATCCTGGGCCTCTGATCCCGGGCTTCTGATCCCGGAAACCGAACCCGGGCAACCACCCGAACTGGAAAAGCCCCGACCGCAATGGCCGGGGCTTTTTCGTTGGCAGCCTGTACCGCTGCTTCGGTTCGGCGTGAAACAGGCGTCAGACCACGCGCTTGTCGCGCAGGGCGGCAATGACCTCTGTGCTGTAGCCGAGGTCGCCGAGGATCTGTTCGGTATGTTCCCCCAGCATCGGGGCGCGATGGCGGATGCCGCCCGGCGTGTCTGACAGGTTGATGGGGGCCGAGGCGATCGGGGCAGCGCCGTCGACGCCGGGATACTCGACACCCTGCAGGAAGCCCATGGCCTGGATGTGCGGGTCGTCCAGCGCCTGCTGCGGCGTGTGCATCGGGCCGGCCGGCACGGACGCGGCGGCATATTCGGCCAGCACGTCCACGGTCTTCCTGCCCCTGGCGTGTTCACGCGCGATCTCCGACAGGATCTCGCCATTGTCGCCCGGTCCAGATCGCTGGTGAAGCGCGGATCATCCTTCAGTTCCGGGCGACCGACCATGTCGGCCCAGCGCTCGAACAGCGGCCGTCCCACGACCTGCACGATCATCCAGCCGTCGCCGGTCTGAATGATGTCGGTCGGGCCCGCGGTCTGGCCGCGGTTGATCGACGGCTTGCGGTTGATGCCGGTCAGGGCCTGTTCGATCAGGGCCGCATTGCCGATGGTCAGGGCAGAGCGGACCAGCGCGCCTTCGACCATCTGGCCTTCGCCGGTCTTGCCGCGGTGCATCAGGGCAACCAGCGTGCCGATGGCGGACATCATGGCGGTGGTGAAATCGACGAACGGCGCGGCGAACTTGACCGGCTGATCCTCCGATCCCGACATGTAGGTGCTGCCCGACATGACCTGGCCGATTCCGTCAAAGCCCACGCGGTCGCTGTAGGGGCCGCCGTGACCATAGGCAGAGACCGTGGTCAGGATGATGTCCTTCTTGATCTTGCGCAGGCTCTCGAGGTCGAGGCCCATGGCCAGCAGGCCCTGCGGCGGCAGGTTGGCGACCACGACGTCGGCGGTCTCCACCAGCTTGGCCACGATCTCCCGGCCCTCGGGCTTCATCGGGTTCAGGGTCAGGCCACGCTTGTTGCGGTTGACCTGCATGAAAAGCGCGCCAACGCCGCCGTCACCGTTGACGGGGGTCGTGAACCGGTCTTCCGATCCGGCAACCTTCTCGATGCGGATCACGTCCGCGCCGAATTCGGCAAGCAGGGTCGCGCAATAGGGACCGGCGATGTAACGCCCGAAGTCCAGCACCCGGTAACCGCTCAGCACACCATTCATCGAATTCTCCTCCCCAGGATCGCCGCCCAGCGGCGGCAACAAATTGGTTCCAGTCCCCGATCACGTTGCCGGCACGGCACCGACCGCGATCCGCGGATGGACACCCTAACGTCTCTCTATGCTCATCTTCATACCGAAGCGCGGGCGCAGCGTCACGATTCCCTGTGGCTGCACAGGGTGGCCCGGCTTCAGACGCAGGCGATACTTGCGCGCGATCATGGCAATGGCCAGCCGCCCCTCCGTCTGTGCGAAGCCCGACCCGATGCATATCCGGTTGCCCCCACCAAATGGAAAATACGCGTGCTTGTGGCGGGCATGGACCTTCTCGTCCGCAAACCGTTCCGGGTCGAATACCTCGGGGTTCGGCCACAGAGTCGGATTGCGATGCGTGATATAGGGACTGAGGGTGATGTAGGCGCCCTTCGGCACGCTCAGCCCATCCGGTCCGTCGCCACCCAACCTGTCAGCTTTCTCCGCGAACCTGCTGATCGAAAAGGCAGGTGGATAGAGGCGCAGCGTCTCGTCGAACACCATGCGCACCCGCTGCAACGGGTGCATGTCATCGAAGCCGGGACGGCGATCACCCAGCACGCGGACCACTTCGTCATGCAGCAACGCGTCTTCGTCCGGGTGCTGGTCCAGCAGGTAGAACACCCAGGTC
>CAJYBQ010000216.1 GCA_913064755.1 uncultured Alphaproteobacteria bacterium | reverse complement strand
TTTGACAATGAGTTCTGTGATTTCCGGAAGAAATTTTCCAGTGCCAAACATTGGCAATCTCATCCAATAAAGACTCGGCTTTGGGTGATGAAATTCTTCAATGTCAGGAAAATAATCCAACACACCGTGATCTGGACTTTGAAGAAGATGGCGAGTCATGGCGGCGGCAATTTTATCGTCGCCGGGATCGTTGATCAATCGGTTACAGAAAACAGGATCGAATTCAATGCCGTGCAGTTCGCGCTCGATAATGCCTTTGAAGGTTTCGCTGACGGCCCAGGTGCGGGCGTCTTTTGGGAAGAAAAAATCCGGCAGCACTTCACCAATGCGCACAATGCCTTCGGGGTCATTGGTGGTGAACTCGCCATGAAAGCGCAGCAGATCAAGCTCTGTCTCGGGTGCCGGGGACTCGCGCTTCGAGAGTCCGAAGTGCCCCAGGATCGCTTTTCGAAGCCGCCCCTTCGCCAACATGTTCAGGGGCCAGAACTTCGCTCTTGCCGCCTCTCGTTCCGCAATGAAACGATCAATCCTCGCACCGTCTATCCGGTCGTCGGGAAAACCACTCCCGAGCCGGGATCGCACCTGCCGATAGGCCTCAAGTTCAACGGACGCATCGGTCAGCGCCCGCGTTGCCTGTTTCGCATCCGGTGAAAGCCCGAAGCTGCAATCCCGCTTCGCGATCTCGGGAGCCAGCCCTGCCAAGGCAGCCAGGATACGTGCTTCCTCGACGCTTTCGCCGGCCGGTTGCAGCCCCATCTGGGACACGAACCGATCTCTTGCCGAGCCGAAGTGGTGGATCGCCTCCCGCAGTTCGCGCGCGGCCTCGACGGCCCTGGCCTGCCAGGCATTCGACCAGTCGCCCTGGCCGACGCCGTCAAACGCCTCGAAGTCCTCCGGCACCAGGCGCGCAAACTCCAGTTGAAGTTTCCGTGCCGCCTCCTTGAGCTGGGCATAGGCTTCCGGTGTCGGTGCGTGCCCTGCGGACAGCTCGCTGGGCCAGCCCAGGTTCAGGGGGTGGTCGTCGCCAAAGCGCAGCAGCCGACCTATCGCGGCCCTGGGACTGATCCCTGCAGGCCCCGGGGCATGCAGCGCAGCGACCAGGCCATTGAGTTTCGACCGGGTGTTCGACAGCTCGTCCGCGCGGGCATTCCAGTCCGACCGGGTCCTCTTGCTGCGTTCGTCCCACGCCGCACCCAATTGCTGGATGACCGCCTTCTTGTTGGCTTTCGCCGAATGCAGTTCCAGGCAGAAATCGCCAAGCCCGACGCGCCTCAGCCGGTCGTAGACCACCTCCAGGGCAGCCATCTTCTCGGAGACGAAGAGCACCCGGCGACCCAGGCCGATGTTATGCGCGATGATATTGCCGATGGTCTCGGACTTGCCGGTTCCCGGCGGTCCTTCCAGCACGAAATCGCCACCGTTTCCGGAAGCATGGATGGCAACGATCTGCGAACTGTCCGCGTTCAGCGGCGCAAGCAGATCCCTGGGGTCGATCCGCGCATCGATCTCCTGCGGGTCCATCAGCCCCGCGCCGCCTTCATAGGGTTCCCTGGGCGAATCGATCATGTGGCGCACGAATGCGCTCTTCCTCAGTTCGTCCGTCCGGTCCGCCAGGTCCTTCCACATCAGGTACTTCGCGAAAGAGAACGTCGAGAGCACGACCTCCTCGACAACCTCGAACCCCGGAACATCCCGTACCTGCGCCTTCACGATTTCCCAGATCCTCGGCACATCGATACCGCTGTGATCGACCGGCAGTTCACCTGCCAGTTCAGGCAATGCGATCTCGAAATCCTGGCGCAGCATCTCGATCAGGGTCAGGTTGAAGACCGGCTCGTCCTCGTGGCTGGCCAGGTAGGGCTGGGAGCGTGCGCTCTTGCGCTCCAGTTTGACGGGCAGCAGGATAAGGGGCGCGCGATAGCTTCTGACCGTTTCGCCGGTCGGCCGCCACCGGAGCATTCCGAGGGCCAGGAACAGCGTGTTGGCACCACCTTCCTGCAGGTCGGATCGGGCCTTGCGGTAGAGCTCGATCGTCCCCTTCTCCAGCGACTTCTCATCGGTATTCGCCACGATCTCGTCGCGGCCAAGCGCATCCAGCGCGAACCTGACATCCAGGTCGTCACCGGTACGCAGCTTGCGCAGCCTGGTATCGATCTCGGCATCCTTGCCTCGCCGTGGCTCCGGATGGATCAGCTTGATGCGCTTGCCCTCCGCAATGCGGTCTTCCAGCAAAGCGGGATCGGGGCAGAATATCGGTATGGCGGTCCGGCTCTCCTTCAGGTTGAGCAGCCGGTTGCGTTTCGACAGGTCCAGCAGGCTGCGTTTCCATCTTTCGAGCCGTTCCCCCGGATCCCCCGCTTCGCCAGGGGCGTCAGCATCCGCATCCACCGCATCACTGTCGAACGCAGGCAAGGGCGGCGGCGCATCCAGCGCGGGCGGCGTGGATGCCGCGGCACCGCCACCTGCGGCTCCTGCCTGGTCAGGGATGTTGAACGACAACGGCTGGACACCACGGCTGCGGGCGCGGGCCACGTCGATCGCGTAGATGAACTCGTGCTCCAGTTCTTCGGCGACGCGCTGGCGGCCCTGTTCGATCGCCCGCGTGAAGGGCAGCGGGGCGTCCTGCGTGGCAAGGGTCGTCTCGAACAGGATCAGTTCGTCCAGCGCAATGGCCTTCCTGAGTTCCATCGCGTCCTCGACGGTCATCGATGGCAGGTGTTGCGGCTGCAGCCAGACACCGGCCAGCGCATGCCCCTCCGTGAAGGCCACGATGGGCTTCAGCCCGGCCTGTTCCAGCGCGGCGGCGAACAACAGGGTCGTATCCAGGCAGGTCGCCAGCCCCTGCCCCTCGATATCCGAAGGCAGTCGCACCTTCTGCCCCTCGCGCTCGAAGCTTGCCGGCGGCAGGGCATAGGTGATCCCCCGGCCGCAGACCGCCGCCCAGATCGCGCTTGCCAGTTCCCAGACACGCCTCCGGGATCTGCTCTCGTAACCATCGATGGCAGAGTTGCGCCCGGCCGATTTCAATATGCTGGCCGCATCCTTGAGCAGTCGGCTGACGGCCGGGTCATTCGGTGTCACGAATCCCGCCAGCCGTTCGGGCATGTGACGCGCGCCGCCCCATTCGTTCCGGGCCAGCGCGGTGATCGGCGCGCCGTGTTCTGCCAGGACATGCTCGCCCTGCCGGAGCGTCAGCCTGACCTCGCCCTGCATCGCCTCGTTCAGCCCGTGCAGGAATCCGCCTTCGAGGGGGGTACGCCGGTCCTGGATGCCGACCTCCCCGCCTGCGACAATCCGGTCGATGCGCCAGCGTCGGGCACCCAGCAGGGCAGGATCGGAAGTGATTTCCAGTTCCAGGTCCTCGACGTCGGCATCACTGCCATTGCGGACCGAGAGATCGAGAATGACGGCAACATCGTTCTGGTGACTGGCAAAGGTTACCCGCCTGGCAATGTCGGCCCGTATCGTCAGCCCGGATGACACGTCATCCAGTGCGCCGGTTGTCCCAGGTTCCAAAGTCCCGCCCCTCACCATGGTTGCCGAAAGTCATTGTTTTACACCTGGTCGGGCACGTGAAGCGGTTTCTGTGGCCATCAGCTACCCGGTGCCATCGACAGGACCAACCCGGCACCCGGATTTCACCCGGGGCCGCCCCATCTCGGCAGGCAGCGGGATGATCTAGCGGCGCTTGCCGAGGAACCAGGTCTCGACGGTCCCCTTGCCCTTGACCTCGATCGCCCCGCGCGATTCCAGCTCGAAGGTCGGCCGCAGCAGTTCCGCGGTGGCGGCACTGACCTGGATCCGGCCCGGAACGCCCTGGCTCTCCATGCGCGCGGCCGTGTTCACCGCATCGCCCCAGATGTCATAGGCGAACTTGCGCTTGCCGATGACCCCGGCCACGACCATGCCCGAACTGATGCCGATGCGCAGCATCATCGGCGCACCGCGGTCGTCGGCATGTCTCTCTATCGCCGCCTGCATCGCCAGCGCCAGGTCGGCCGCCACCTCCGCGTGGTCGGCCCGCGCCGTCGGCAGACCGGCGACCACCATGTAGGCGTCACCGACGGTCTTGATCTTCTCCAGGCCGAAACGATCCACCAGGTCGTCGAATTCGCTGAAGACCGCGTTCAGCAAGGTGACTACCTCGCCCGCCGGCAACCTGGCCGACAGCGGCGTGAAATTGACGATGTCGGCGAACAGGATCGTCACCTCGGGGTGCAGGTCGGCGATCGTCCCCGGCTCGCCCTTCAGCCGTGCGGCCACGGGCGCCGGGAGGATGTTGTGCAGCAGCGCCTCGGACTCCTCGTAGGAACTCGCCAGTGCCGTCTCCGCCCGCTGGATCGCGGTGTTGTAGACGATCAGGATGATCACCAGGACGACCGTGAGACCCAGGCCGTTCATGACCTGGAACGCGATGACCCAGGACTCCTCCATCGGCTGCAGCGGCGTCGAGAGCCCGCCAAAGATCAGCAGCGCAAGAAATGTCGCGATGCAGGTTCCGCTCAGCCCGACACGCTCCCAGAGGCGCAGCGAGTCGTGCAGCCAGGGGATGACAACCACGACGACGACATAGAGTTCGAACCCCGCGCCGGTCCCGAACTGCACGACGCAGAGCGCCGCGTGGCCGAGAACCTCCGCCGTGCCGAGGTAGATCGGGATGCGGAAGATGCCGTGCGTGTGAAGCGCCAGCGCCAGCACGTAGCAGGCCGCTGAACCGACATTAACATAGGCGAGAAGCGGCTGGTCGGCGAGGTGGAACAGCACCACCCAGTGGGCATGAAGAAGCAGTGCCAGGAAATAGGCCAGCTTCTGAAAGACGTAGATCCGCTGCAGCCCTTCGCTGACGGACTCCGGCACACCGAGCAGCAGGTCCCGGATTCTGTCGAGGGCGGCGGTCGAGATCATGGCATTCATCATACGATCGGAACCCGCGCGCATCACCCGTTTTGTTCAACTCCCGGACCGGTGCCCCCTGACGCGGCGCGCCTGCAGGCGGCGGGGAAGACCGGGCCGACGGACGGAAGGACAGGACTTCAGGCGGGAACGCGACCGCCGTACCAAACGAGGCATCGTGAACATGATCGATGCCATAAGGGTAGGAATATTGCCTGAATGCCACTGGTTCATGAGCCTTGCCGATGCCCGCGAAAAGCTGGAGGATTGGCGTAGAGACTAAAACGAGGTCAGACCTCACAGCGCGATCGGATACAACGTCCCGATCGCCGTACATAATCCCGGCGGCGAAACCAGCCCGTCGCCGTGATCAAGCCGGAAAATTCTAACGTCCGGCGGTCCAAATGATGGGCTCAGTGCAACAACCGTCAAGCTCTAATCCCGGCTGGTAGAAAGTTCGGTGTCACGTCAGTAGAGGTCGATGACGACGGCCAGGTAGGCGAAGCCTTCCAGCGTCCTGATATAGGTAATGTCGGTGACCCAGATCCGGTCCGGCGTATCTACATCGAACTGCCGAGCCAGTGTGTTGTCGACAACCAATGACGGCTTGCTGCCATAGCTGCCAGGCCGGCGCTTGTAGCCAATCTGGGCCTTGATGCCTGCCAGGCTGGCCAGACGTGCCACGCGGTTCAGGCATACGGCTTCACCCTGATCGAGAAGATCATCGTGAAGCTTGCGATAGCCATACACCTTGCCGCTCTCCTTCCAGGCCTTCCGGATGAGGTCGGTCTGACGAGTGTCTTCCTTCGCCCGTTTGCTCAACGGGTTCTTCAGCCAGGCATAGAAACCACTCGGTTGAATGCGCAGACACCGACACATCGCCCGCACCGAAAACAGGGGGCGATGCTCGGCCACGAACGCGTATCTCACTTTGCATCCCTGGCGAAATACGCGGTGGCCTTTTTTAGAATGTCGTGCTCTTCGGTGACCCTGGTCAGTTCACGCTTCAACCGCCTGATCTCGGCATCCTTGTCGCCGCCGCCCGATGGCTGTGAGAACTTCCGCTTCCACGCGTAGAGCGAATGCGGGCTGACGCCCAGCCGCTGCGACACCTCCGCGACCGGATAGCCCCGCTCGGTGATCTGCGCCACCGCATCACGTTTGAAATCGTCACTGAAATTGGCTTTGCCCATATCGGCCTCCCTGCCTCAAAATTAGGGAAGAAGGCGTCTACGAATCTAGGGGCTGACCTGCCCCCCTTTGAGCCCGCGTTTACCAGCTCGCGCTGTTCAGGGTTCGGTCCTCAGTGGACCGTTGATGATACTCCCGCCGGGTGCGCGCCTCGCGACTCGCGTGCGGCGGGTGCTGAGTGTAGTG
>CAJYBQ010000215.1 GCA_913064755.1 uncultured Alphaproteobacteria bacterium | reverse complement strand
CCCCGGGGCATACGCACCATGACATTGACGTGCACACGCATGGTCAGCCTTTCACCGACACGCGTCCATTGCGGCCGAACATCCAGCCACTGGTAGTGGGCTTCCAGCCCGGTGTCACGGGCCAGGGCGACGAACAGGTGGGCGAAGGACAGGCAATTGGCGTCGCCCTGGGTAAATGCCCACGCTGCGCTGCCATCGGCGGCCGGGTCATAAGATTTGACCGCTGCTATCAGGTCTGAGTGCCGAAGCACGCAATGGGATCCCTTTACGTTCGAGCCAACAGACCGAGCAGCTTAACTAGTCATCGCGGTTTTGGAAATCGCCCGCTTGAGCAGCCAATTCCCGCGCCAAAGACGCCAGATCCAGTTCTTCTGCTGGTGGCGGATCGTCATCGTCCGCGATCACGATGACCCTGGCGGTCTCCTCCAGACCAGCCCGTGGCGTGTAATGCAACGTGACCATCTCGTCAACATCGGCTGCAACCGGTTCCAGCGTGACAACGCAACGCTGCACGACTTGCGCGGTCAGGTGAAACCGCAGGATCACACCTGCACCCCGGGCGCGCAGGTCGACCTCTGCCCGGACCATCGGCAGGTCTACCAGGTCGAAGGCCTCTGCCAGTCGCTTCCGCACGGGTTCATCCAGCGTCAGGACCAACTGCCGGCCGGTCTTCGAGAGATCCGATACATCCACCCAGTGACTGAACAAGGGATCAGCGGCCTCGGCTTCGTCGGGGACCTGTTCGGCGCACATCAGCTGTTCTCCTCTGCCGGGGAGATGAAAAGGTATGTTCCGGTCGCGAGCGTGGGGAAGGGAGTCGCTTCCAGTGCCTGCCAGTTGTCGACAACATAGGCCGACAGCCTGTCGAGAGTCGCGGGTTCCACCTCGCGTCCACGATAGACATTGCGCTGCAGGGCATCCTTCAGCGCCTGAGCATCCCCCTTGTCCAGGGCTGCATCATAGGCCGTGGCGCGCCCGTAATAGGCGTGGGACATCTTCTTGACCCGGTGCCCGATGCCGATGTCCCCGACCCCGGAGAGGCGCAGGCTCTGGTCCATGTCCTTCAGCATCACTTCGAACAGCATCTGTGCCAGGCGGGGGGCCGGACGTGGCTCCCCGTTGGCGCGGCGGATCAGCAGGTGGACATGGATCAGAAGCATGTCGTATCGCCCGTCGAAGCTATCTTCGACCTGCCAGTCCGTATAGAACAGCGGCAAGCGCGACTGTTCGCCTGCGGTCAGGTAGAGGCTGTGGGCGGCCTTGCGCATCGGGTTGGGCTTGATCAGGTCGAGCAGGGACATGATATCCTGTGTCTTCCGCGGTTGACTTGGGTGGCCCGGTTCGGGCAATCGGAATGCAACAGCTAGGTTCGTGCGAACCCGGCGTCAATGGGCGCTCGTCTGAGGTCGGTGGAAACAGGATGATTGGACGCAGCAAGATTCTGGTTCGAACGGGCGTGATGGTCGCCGTTCTGGCGCTGTCTGTCGCCTGCACACCGGACATCCGGGTCGAGGGCTATCACCTTGACCGCGACCGTATCGCCAGCATTCAACCCGGTGTCACGACGCAGCAACAGGTCGGCGATATCCTTGGCAGGGCCTCCAGTGTCGCCACGTGCCGGGAAAATGCGGACACCAGGTACTACATCGCCCGCCAGATCGAGAGCCTGACGGAACTGGACTCCGAAGTCGTCGGACAGCAGGTCGTGGCGGTCGATTTCGATGACCTGGGCCGCGTCGAGAAGATTCGCGAATACGGTCTGAAGGACGCGCGGGACGTGGACATCGCGTCGCGCACCACCCCGACGCAGGGCGAGGAACTCGGCTTCTTCGAACAGCTTCTGGGCAACGGGCTTCTCGGCCAGGGCCAGTAGGTCGCGGACTGCGGCCCGGTCGCCTGGGCTCAGTCGCTGGCAGGTTCGTCCTGCGCATCCATCACGGCAAGTATCTCGTTCAGCATCTTCTCGTCGGCGTCGGCGATTTCCCCCGCGAGGCGGTTCGCGACCAGCGTCGCGCGTGCGCTCAGTCCCGATGTGTCGATCACGACCCTCGGATGCGACACCCGCGCCAGTTCGCGCAATTCGTCCGCGTCTTCCCAGATCAGGTTGAAGTAGTCGATGATCTGCTGCACCAGCGACCAGCTGGGCTTGCTGCGATGACCATGTTCCAGTGCCGAGAGATAGGCCGGTGTCAGTTCCAGGTCCGCTGCCATGCGGCTGAGTGTCAGGATCCTGGCCTGGCTGAGCGCCCTGACACGCGCGCGGAAGGGGGTCACGGCCGGTCTTCCCGCCTGCGCCGCAGCAGGATGTAGAGTGCGCCGCCGCCACCGTCCCTGGGTGTCGCCGTGGCCGTCGCCAGGATCATCGGGGAAAGGTCCGCGCTGGCCAGCCAGCCAGGCACCTCCCGCTTCAGCCGTCCCGGGGGTTCCGGCGTCGTGTAGGGATTGTCGGCGTCAGGCTTGCCCCTTGCGCCCTTGCCGGTGATCACCAGCAGGCAACGCTTGCCCGCCGCATGGCATTGCCGCACGAACAGGCGTAGGGCCGCGTGGGCCTGCTCCCGGTTCAGGCCGTGCAGGTCGAGGCGGCTGTCGATGGTCAGCGCACCCTTGCGGAACCGTTCGGCGGTGCGTCGGTCCAGCCCCGCGACCCGGCCACGCGCCGGTGCAGGCTGCGCCATATCCCGGGGACCGGGAACGGGGGCTGATGGGGCCGGGCCAGGGGTCAGCAGCGTCTGCGGCTGCATCTTCTGGAGCGGGCGGGAGACGGTCTTCTTCGTTGTGCGGGCTTTCGGGTTCTTCTGCACGTCGGCTGGCGGTGTTTCGTCGGCCTGCATCCGGGCCACGCGCGCCATCTCTGCCAGGCGCTCGGTGGTCGAGGGCAGGGGAGTGATCGTCTGTGCCACGCGTTGCCAGAGATCGCCGTCGTCCCGACTTGTATCCTTTCCCGCGGACGCCCTTGCTGCTGTTGAAGGACGTTCTGGCCTGGGGGGTGATTTGCTGCTGGAACGGGCCATGGGGCAGGTCAGTCCCCCTGCTTGGCCGCGTTGTCCACGTCGTCGATCATCACGATATGCAGCCGCCGGGGACCGTGCGCGCCCATGACGATCTTCTGCTCCACGTCGCCGGTGCGGGACGGGCCGGATACAAGGTTCAGGGTGCGCGGCATGACACCGGCACCGAACCGTTCCCGCGCGGCGGCGAAAGCGTCTTCCATTGCGCGCACGACCTGGGATCGGCGCATGACCACGATGTGGTTGTCGGGCACGAAGTTCAGCGTTGGCGGGGTTTCCTTGCCCGACACGAAGACCAGCGTCCCGGTTTCCGCGATTCCGGCGAAGGCCGGCGTGACGCCCGTCTGGTCGGAAATCTCGGCTGCGCCCGACGCGACGTCCAGCAGTGGTGCGGTATCCCACGGCAGGTCCGTGACTTCCGGCGAGGGCGAGAGTTTCAGCCGCCCGGGCAGGTTCAGGCCCTTCAGATAGTCGGCTATGGCGGCGGGGGCCGCGTCATCGGATGCGATTTCGTCGATGGTGACCGCCAGTTCGCGGCACTTCGCGAGAAACAGGGCGTAACGTTCCGGTTCCGGGCCACCGGCGCGGGCCGGAATCAGGTTCTGCTTCGGATTGGCGATACGGTCAGCAAGTTCTTCTGCCGGGCGGCGCAGCGGGTTGTCCCTGTTGGCGTTGCCGATCTTGGTCAGCAATGTGTCCCTGCTCGACATTCTCCGCGCCCCTTCAAATGTTCAACGATGCCGCTGCTCCATGCTCTATCGGCAAAGCCGGTGTGCTGGCAAGACATCCGGCCAGGTCCGGTGACACAGCGGGGCCGTGGTTCAGCCGCGCGGGCCGGCGCTCCGACCGGGACGCCAATGCTCCATGGCGGCGTTCAGTTCCGCTTCGTTGATCGGCTTGGCGAGGTAGTCGTCCATCCCTGCATCCAGGCACATCTGCTTGTCTTCGGCCATGGCATTGGCTGTCAGGGCAATGATCGGAATGTCCAGCTTGCCGCCGTCAAGGGCGCGGATGCGGCGGGTGGCTTCCAGGCCATCAACCTCCGGCATGTGGATGTCCATCAGGACCAGGTCGAAATCCTTGTCGCGCACCGCGGCCTCGGCCTCGGCACCGTTCTCCACCGCCGTCACCTGGGGGCCGTTCTTGCCCAGCAGGGCCAGGGCCAGCATCTGGTTGATCTCGTTGTCCTCGGCCAGCAGGATCCTCAGCGGCCCTGCGCTGACGGCCTTTGCGGGCTTGTCGTTGTCGAGATCGTCGTCGCCCCGGTCGATGACTTCATCGGTCTCCAGTTCCGGGGTCAGCTGGTGATACAGCGAACGGCGCCGGATCGGCTTGGTCAGGTAGCCGTCGAAGCCAGCCTTCTTCAGGGTGTCATTCTCCGCCCGGCGGCTGACCGGCAGCATGACGATGGCACGGGTGTCGGCAATCGACGGATCGCCACGCATCGCGGCAATGAAGTCCGTCGCCGTCAGGTCCTCCAGCGAACCGTCGTACAGGATGGCGTCGAACGGCTTGCCGCCGTCTGCTGCCGCGGCCTTCAGGAACTGCAGCGCCTCCGTCCCCGTCGCGGCCCGCTTGGCATCCGCACCGCCATCGATCATCTGGTCGGACAGCGCCCAGCGGCCGATGCGATTGCCCTCCGCCACCAGGATCCGCTTGCCATCCAGGCGCGGCTCCGGCCTTGGCGCGCCGGCACCCTTGGCCTTCTTCAACTCGATCTCGAACCAGAACGTGCTGCCCTTGTCCTTCTTGCTGATCAGCCCGATCTCGCCGCCCATCTTCTCGACGATGCGGCGGGTGATCGCCAGGCCGAGGCCGGTGCCGCCGTAACGGCGCGACACCGAGGAATCGACCTGGGTGAATTCCTCGAACAACTGGATCTGCTTGTCCTCGGGGATGCCGATGCCGCTGTCGATGATCTCGACCCGGATCGCGGCCGAGTCCGGCCGGTCCTGCAGCAGGCGCAGCGCGATGACCACGCCGCCCTCGTGGGTGAATTTCACCGCGTTGCCGGCCAGGTTGACGATGGCCTGGCGCAGACGGCCGGGGTCGCCGATCAGGTGCCGCGGGATGTCGGGGTCGGCCATGGCCATGATCTCGATCCCGCGTTCGAACGCGCGCGGCGCCAGCAGTTCGGCGATCTTCTCGCTCAACCCGGCCAGGTCGACGTCGATGCTCTCGAACTCCAGGAAGCCGGCCTCGATCTTGGAGAAGTCGAGGATGTCGTTGATCAGGGTCAGCAGGGACTGACCGGATTCCTGAACCGCGTCGGCATACTTCTTCTGTTCCGCCGTCAGCTCGGTATCGAGAAGCAGGCTGGTCATGCCGAGGACGCCGTTCATCGGCGTGCGGATCTCGTGGCTCATGGTGGCGAGGAAGCCGGACTTGGCACGGTTCGCCGCCTCTGCCTCATCGCGGGCAAGGCCAAGCTCGTGCTCGGTCTCCTTGCGGTCCGTGATGTCGCGCCCGACCCGCTGGATCTCGGTGATGCGCCCGTCCGGATCCCGCAGGGCAACGTCTTCCCAGGCGATCCAGCGCCAGCCGTCGCGGGTGAGGACCCGCTGGTCATAGCTGGCGCGATAGGGCGGGACGCTGATCCGCTGCAGGTCGAAGGGTTCCGACCCCTCCTCGACCGCGACATTGACGGTCATGGGGCTGCCGATCGCTTCCGAGATGTCGATGCCCAAGGTACGGCTGAGTGCCTCGTTGGCAAAACTGAGACGGCCACGGGAATCCAGCCGCACGATCAGGTCGTGCTGTGTCTCCACCAGGCCGCGATAGCGTTCCTCGTTGGCGCGCAGGGTGGAGTTCATGTCGTTGAGCAATTCGACGGTCTCCGACAGGCGGTCCGCCATGTCGGTCATGCGATGGTTCTGGCTGTTCAGGCGCATGTACTTGCGCCGCGCATCCTCGATCAGCACCCCGACGATCAGGACAATGATGATGACCAGGGCGCTGACGGACTTGGGGCCGATGGCAATCTTGCCTTCACCGGCAAAGAGATCGGCGTTGAAGATCAGGACAACGGCACCGACACCGGCGAGGGCGATCACGGGCGCGGCGTAGCGCAACCAGCCCTGTCCGATCTGCCGCCTATGCCGATCCGAACCGATCTCGATCACTCCGAGGACTCCAAAAAGCGATGCTCGCATGAAACCTGTGCCAAATCGTTACCGATCCGGCCATCAACCTGATTAACCATCAGTGTTGTGCAAGAAACATGCTGAACAGCGTGCATCCTGCATCCACCGGGTGAAACAAGGTGC
>CAJYBQ010000214.1 GCA_913064755.1 uncultured Alphaproteobacteria bacterium | reverse complement strand
AAACCCCCCCACCACGGCGCACGCGGACTTGATCCGCGTGCCCAGCTCTTCGGCGTTCGAGCGACACACTGGGTACCCGGGTCAAGCCCGGGCACGCCGTCGGGATGTGGGTTGGGGCGCCACAACCCTACCACGGCGCACGCGGACTTGATCCGCGTGTCCAGCCTTTCAGCGTTCGGGCGGCACAATGGGTACCCGGTCAGACGGAGAAGTACTTTGCCTGCGGGTGCAGGACCACGATGGCAGAGGTGGACTGTTCAGGATGCAGCTGCCCCTCCTCGGCCATCTCGACACCGATGGCCGATGCCCCCAGCAGGTCGAGGATCGCGGCCTGGTCTTCCAGGTTCGGGCAGGCGGGATAGCCGAACGAATAGCGTGAACCGCGATAGCCCTGCTTCAGCATCTCGTGCATGTCCGTTGCATCCTCGGAGGCGAAGCCGAGCTCGGCGCGGATGCGGGCGTGCACCATCTCGGCCATGGCCTCCGCCATCTCCACCGACAGGCCGTGCAGGTACAGGTAGTCCTGGTACTTGTCCTGCGCGAACCATTCCCGCGCCACGTCCGACGCGGTGCTGCCCATGGTGGCCAGTTGCAGGCCGATCACGTCGCGCTTGCCGGTATCGGCGTCCGGGAAGAAGTCGGCGATGCACAGCCCGCCCTCGCGGCGCTGGCGCGGCAGGGAGAACCTGGCGACTTCAGCGCCTGAATCCGGGTCGAACAGCACCAGGTCATCGCGTTCGCTGGCGGCGGGCCAGAAGCCATAGGCGGCCTTCGGCGTCAGGATCTTCTCTTCCCGGCAGCGGGCGAGCATGTCGTGCATGATCGGGCGCACTTCGCGCTCCGCCCACTTGCGGTAGTCCTCGCGGTCCCGCCCGGCTTTGCGAAAGCCCCACTGGAACTGGTAGAGCATCTGTTCGTTCAGGTACGGCAGCAGGGCGCGGGGATCGACATGATCGATCCGCCTGCCCCCCCAGAACGGCGGCACCGGCGGCACGTGATCCTGCTGCAGTTCGGCGCGACGCAGGCTGATCTCGGCATAATCGACCGGGCGCATGACGCCTTCGGACGGGCGGCCGACGGCCTTGCGCGAAGACGGCCGGGCCGCACGGGTTTCGGTGGCGGAGGCGATATGGTCGTCGAACCTGCCGGTGCCGATCAGGTCCATCATCTTCAGACCGTCGAAGGCGTCACGGGCATAGGCGACGCGCTTGCCACCATAGGCATCCAGGCAATCCTGCTCGACGTACTTGCGGGTCAGCGCGGCACCGCCGAGGATGACCGGAATCTCCAGCCCCTCCGCCGCCATCTGTTGCAGGTTCTCGCGCATGATGACCGTCGACTTGACCAGCAGGCCGGACATGCCGATGGCGTCGGCACTCTCGGCCCGGGCCGCGTCCAGGATGTTGATCAGCGGCTGCTTGATGCCCAGGTTGACCACCCGGTAGCCGTTGTTGGTCAGGATGATGTCGACCAGGTTCTTGCCGATGTCATGCACGTCACCCTTCACGGTGGCGAGCACGATGGTGCCCTTCTGCTGTCCCTCGTCCTTCTCCATGAAGGGTTCGAGATAGGCGACGGCCGCCTTCATGACCTCCGCCGAGCGCAGCACGAACGGCAACTGCATCTTGCCCGCGCCGAACAGTTCGCCCACCACCTTCATCCCGCCGAGCAGGATGTCGTTGATGATGTCGAGGGGCGGATGCGTCTTCATCGCGGTTTCAAGGTCATCGTGCAGCCCCTGGCCATCGCCGTCGATGATCCGGTCCTTCAACTGTTCCTCGACCGTTTCGGCGCGCTGCTTCACCACCTTGGCCACCTTGCGGTCCTGGAACAGGGCCATGAAGGCTTCCAGCGGGTCGTAACCTTCCGCCCGGCGGTCGAAGATCAGGTCTTCGGCGGCCTTCAGCTCGTCTTCGGGGATCTGGTGCAGCGGCACGATCTTCGACGCGTGCAGGATGGCGGAATTCAGCCCGCGCTTCATGGCGTGATCCAGGAAGACGGAATTCAGCACATGCCGGGCGGCGGCATTCAGGCCGAAGGATATGTTGGAGAGGCCGAGCAGGATCTGGCAGTCGGGCAGTTCCTTCGCGATCTGCTCGATCGCCTCCAGCGTCCACAGCCCCAGCTTCCGGTCGTCGGCGTTGCCGGTACAGATCGTGAAGGTCAGCGGATCGATGATCAGGTCACTGGCGGGCAGGCCATGGCGGTTGACGGCGACGTCATAGAGCCGCTTCGCCACCCGCAACTTGTCCTCGGCGGTCTTCGCCATGCCGTCTTCGTCGATGGTCAGCGCGATCATGGCCGCACCGAACCGGCGCGCGAGCATCAGGCGGGCATCCGCCGGTTCCTCGCCATCCTCGAAATTGAAGGAATTGATCACGCCCTTGCCGCCGTAGAGCTTCAATGCCTGTTCCAGCACCGGCAGTTCGGTGGAATCGATGACCAGCGGCGCGGTCAGGCTGCCGCGCATGCGCGACAGCAGTTCCGTCATGTCGGCGATCTCGTCACGCCCCACGTAGGCGGCACAGAGGTCGATGGCGTGGCTGCCCTCCCCCTCCTGCTCCCGCCCCATGGCGACACAGGCATCGTAGTTCTCGCTGGCCTGCAGTTCGCGGAACTTGCGTGAACCGTTCGCGTTGCAGCGCTCCCCGATCGCCAGCACGGCGTTTTCCTGGCGCAGCGGCGTCTGGGTGAACAACGATGCCAGAGACGGTGTCCAGACCGGGTTGCGGGGTGCCGGTTCGGGCCTGCGGCGGTTGCGGCCCAGGTCCTGCAGCATCCGGTCCAGCGCCGCGATGTGTTCCGGTGTCGTGCCACAGCACCCGCCGATCAGCCCGACGCCGAACTCGCTGACAAAGCGGCGCAACCACGTCGCCATTTCTTCCGGGCGCAGGGGATAGACCGTTTCCCCGTCGACGAGTTCCGGCAGACCGGCATTGGGCTGGATGCTGATCGGCACATCGACGGATTCCGACAGGAACCGCACGTGTTCCATCATCTCCTTCGGCCCCGTGGCACAGTTCAGTCCCATGGCATCGACGGACATGGCCTTCAGGATCGTCGCCGCGGCGGCAATGTCGGCCCCGACCAGCAGCGTGCCGGTGGTCTCCACGGTCACCTGAACGATGATCGGCACATCGACACCGGCACCGGCCCGCGCATCCTTCGCGCCGTTGACCGCGGCCTTGATCTGCAGGGGATCCTGGCAGGTCTCGATCAGGATACCGTCGACACCGCCCTCGATCAGCCCGCCGGCCTGCAGGGCATAGGCGGCCTCCAGTTCGTCGTAATGAATATGGCCAAGGCTCGGCAACTTGGTTCCCGGGCCGATCGACCCCAGGACATAGCGCCGGATACCGTCCTCGGCCCGCGCCCCATCCACCACTTCACGTGCCAGCCGTGCGGCACGGACGTTCAGGTCATGCGCCTCGTCCGTCAGGTCGAATTCACCCAGCGTGATGGGCGATGCGCCGAACGTGTTGGTCTGGATGATGTCGGACCCGGCATCGACATAGCCGCGATGGATCGCGCGAACGATGTCGGGGCGGGTGCGGTTCAGGATCTCGGTACAGTTCTCCTGTCCGCCGTAGTCGGTCTCGATATCCAGTCCCATGGCCTGCACACGGCTGCCAATCGCGCCATCACACAGCAGGACGTCGCGTTTCAGTGCTTCAATCAGATCGCTCATCAGCGTGCAGCAGCCCCCGTGGCAGCAAGAACCATACGGTCACCGCTCCGGACCAGGTCCAGCCGCTCGCAAACCGCAGTCACCATGTCGGACTGGTTCAAGGTGTAGAAATGAAATCCATCGACGCCATGACGCACCAGGCGCTGGCAAAGCTCTGCCGCGAGGTCGATCCCGACCCGCTGGCGTTCCTTCCGATCCGTCCCCGCAGCCTCGATCCGCTGCACCACCGCGTCGGGGATCGTCGCGCCGCACCCGGCGGCGAAACGGCGAAGCTGGTCCAGGTCGCGGATCGGCAGGATGCCGGGCAGGATCGGCTGCCAGATGCCATGCGCTGAGGCCGCATCGCGGAACCGCAGGTAGCTGTCGGCATCGAAGAAGAACTGCGTGATGGCGCGGTTGGCACCGGCATCGAACTTGGCACGCAGGTTGTCGAGGTCCGCCGCCACGTCGCGGGAGTCGGGATGCACCTCGGGATAGGCCGCGACGGAGATATCGAAGTCGTGGATGCGGCGCAGCCCGGCGACCAGCGCCGCGGCATTCGCATATCCGTCGGGGTGTGGTCGATAGACGGCGTCACCGTTCTGCGGGTCGCCACGCAGGGCGACGATGCGGCTGACACCGGCGCGCAGGTAATCCCGTGCCACCGCGTCCACCGTCGCCTTCGACTGCGCCACCGCCGTCAGATGCGCGGCACCCGCCCAGCCGGTCGCCCCGGCAATGGACCTGATGGTGTCCAGCGTTCCGGTCTGTGTCGTGCCGCCGGCACCGTAGGTGACGGAGAAGAACGCCGGGTTGCAGCTGGCCAGGCGGCGCGCCATCGCGGGCAGTCTTGCCGCCCCGGCATCCGTCTTGGCCGGGAAGAACTCCAGCGAGATTTCCAGCTCCGGTGTGCTGGCCACGTTGTTCAACAGCATGCTCATGCCTCGTTATCCAGGGGCGCGCGGGTGGCGGACCAGAGTCCGACCGTCAGGCTGCGACCCGGCAGGTGAAGGGTGTGTTCGGGGGTCAGGCCCGATTCCGTGAACCAGGCGTGCAGTTCCACGTCATCGAAACCGAGGCGGCGATGCGCATGTTCGCGGCGCAGTTCGTCCTGGTCATGGGACAGGAAATCAATGATCACCAGGCGCCCGCCGGGCCGCAGCATGGCGGCGGCCCCGGTGATCAGCTGGCGCGGCTCGTCCATGAAATGCAGCACCTGGTGTGCCGTCACCAGGTCGAAGGATCCGGCGGCGAAGGGCAGCCGCAGGATGTCGCCCTGGCGCACCTGCACGTGCTGGTGTTCGGGGGTGTCGAGGGCGACGCGGGCGATCGACAGCATGTCCGGGTTCAGATCGATGCCGACCGCACGCGCGGCGCGACCGGACAGGACCGACAGCAGGCGACCGGTGCCGGTGCCAAGGTCCAGCAGGTCGTCGATGTCATCGGTGCCGAGAATGGCATGCAGCGCGGTTTCCACCTCGCGTTCGCTGACGTGCAATCGCCGCACCTCGTCCCAGCGCGGGGCATTGCGGCTGAAGTATTCCTGCGCCTTCGCGGCCCGCTGCTGGCGCACCTGGTCCAGGCGCGCCATCTCGGTCGCCAGCGCGGGATCATCGGGCTGGATCAGCCGGTCCAGCGTCGATGCAAGGGCGGCATGCGCCCCGTCCAGCGCCAGCCGGTAGTAGACCCAGGCGCCTTCGCGGGTCCGCTCCAGCAGACCGGCATCGCAGAGCAGCTTCAGATGCCGCGACACCCGGGGCTGGCTCTGGCCCAGGATGGAAACAAGCTCGGACACCGTAAGTTCGGAGCGTCGGCAGAGCGCAAGCAGGGTCAGGCGCGTGTCGTCGCTCGCCGCCTTCAACGCCAGGACCAGGTCGGCCATGGACATGACCGGACCGGGGCCGCCGCCAGTGGATCGCGGGGCATCCGCCATCGAACGACTGCCCGCGCCAAGCCTGATTTCCTGGTTTCTGCTCATGAAATGACAATATGCACATTTCTTTATATGATCAAGCCTGATTGCGTGACCCGATGGATACAGCTCCGGCTGATCACGCCTGATTGCGGGGGATGTGGCCCCGCACGCTTGACCTTTCGGTCCTGTTCGACGTTTCATCCGCGGCAGAACGGTTCAGGGAATCAACAGACGATGGCTCGACGCACTTTTCTCCGACTGACGACCCTGCTGGTCCTGGGCCTTGCCCTGGTCAGCACCAACGTCGCGGTTGCCAGCGAGGCACCGAAGCAGATGATCGAACGGCTGGGTGGCGACGCGATCGCGATCCTGGCTGCCAAGGATGTCACGCCGGACGTGCGCCGGCAGAAGTTTGCCAAGCTGTTCACCGAAGGCTTCGACGTGCCGCTGGTCGCGCGCATCGTGCTAGGCCGGTACTGGCGCGCGGCGACGCCTGCCGAACGCGACGAATTCGTCGCCCTGTTCAACGACTACGTGATCAATACCTATGCGGCGCGGCTGAATTCCTACAACGGGCAGACCCTGCACGTATCCGGCGCCAATGCCATCAGCGACAACGAGACCATGGTCAATTCGCAGATCGAGCAGCCGCAGGGCGCGTCGGTGAGGGTGGACTGGCGGGTACTGGACCGGGGT
>CAJYBQ010000213.1 GCA_913064755.1 uncultured Alphaproteobacteria bacterium | reverse complement strand
CCGCACCGCGCATGGTACGGCCGCACCCGGCGCCGCTAGGGTTAGGCGACAGCCGTGCGGAGGTGGGGTTGCAGGTGGTGGATCCGGTCGCGTCGCCGATTGACAGGTCTGGCGAATGGCACGCAGTATCCGTCAATGGCAAGGCGTTTAAGGCATTGCCGTGCGCGTGACGCCTGGTCAGGAGTGCCCCGACGTAGCGCCCGCTGAAGGTATAGCCGGCGTTCAGGTCCATCACGTCCCATGGCACCAGGTATCGCACCGATCCCCCGAGATCGAACGACGTCGCCGCCGTGTCGATGTTGTCGATGCCGAAACGGTTGACGCTCGCCTCCGCCTGGGCGAACCAGCGTCGGCTCAACTGGTGCTCGTGGCGCAGCGACAGGCTGTCCTGCAAGGCACCGTCGACAATGCCCTCCACCAGTTCCCAGTATGACTTGTGGACGATCCCGCGAAGGGTCGTGCGCGTGCCGGGCGTGCGGTGATCATATTGCAGCGCCAGTCCAGGCGATCCGGCACCGGCCAGCAAAGCGACCTCGACATCGTGGCCCGGCGCAAGTTCCAGCGCACCGTAGATCTCGCCCCGCTGATGCATCTCGCTGACGGCCTGGTTGACGCCACTGACACGCAGCACCTCGTCGTCATCCAGCAGCCGGTTCTCCACCCGGAACCCGCATTCGGTCGTCATGGACGTGATGAAACGGCCGCTGCCGACCGTGATCCACTGGGTGTCACCGCCCTCGACGAACTGGATGTCGCTGTCGATCCGCAGTTGGGAGCCGAATTCGCGATCCAGCGCCCGCTTTGCAGACGCCAGTTCCCGTCGACCGGGTTCCAGTGACAGGGCACGGTCGTAGAGACCAACGGCCCGGCGCCATGACCCGACGCTTTCCTCCAGTGTCGCCAGTTCGACCAGCACGTCGGCATTGTCGGGCACCGTCTGCTGCAGGTCCTGCAGATCCGTCCGTGCATCCTCGGTCTTGCCCTGGCGCGCCTTCAGGCGGGCACGCAGGACATCCAGCCGGATATCCTCGGGACGTTGTTCGGCCTGCGCGTCCACCAGGGTCGGGGTCATTGTCACGCGGGTCATCGACCCGGCATGGCCAACGCCGAAATCCACGGCCCGATTGGTGACGATCAGCATGCTGTCGTAGCCGACGGAAACGCTGGTCAGCCAGTCAGGCAGTTGCTCGGCAATGCCTTCGGCCACCGCACTGTCGATCGGTTCCGCAAAGCGCAGGATGAGTTCGCGTGCATGCGCCTCCGGCGACACGCTGATGTCCCTTGGCCAGTGGAACACGATTTCCGCACCGTCTCCCGTGGTGATGGTCTCGACACGCGGCTGCAGGATCAGTTCCGTCACCGACCGGCTGACCTGTTCGAAACTGCTGCCCGATACCGCGGGTGCTGTCTGCACCACCCGTCGACCGGAAAGGCGCAACTGGCTCAGGGCCTGCTGTGCCGTGTCATCCAGCTGCGGGGATGTGATGGCCGTGCGTCCCGGGACCGGGATCGGCACGTCGGGGGTGGACACGCGCGATGCCGCGACCGTACCCGGCGAAACGCGGGACGAAGCGCCAGCAGGCGGGGTAAGGGCGATGGCCGCCGTGGAATCCGGTGCGCGTCGGCCGATGCCGGACGGCGGGTTCAGGACGACCGTATCGCGGGATGATCTTCCGGCAGCGACACTGCTTGCCGCCTGGGCTGCACCTTCGTCCAGACGCACCGGCAAGGCGGTGATCTCGACGATCAGCACATTGCCCTCGGCCTGCACCGAGAACTGCACGTCGTCGCGCGTGGTGATCGCCAGTGACCGGGCCCGCTTGTCGATGCCGGTGACCCAGTTGCCCAGGCGCTGGCGCAGTGCACCGACGAAGGGGCTGTTGAAATCCTGGTCGAATTCCAGAACCAGTTGCCGCGGCCCCTGGCTCACGCTGGCATGAAACGGGACGGGCCAGGCGAGTTCGAACCGCGCCATCGGCCCCAGGTCGGCGGACAGCACGCGCACGAGCGGAGCATTCACCGGCGCCGTCTGGCCGTGTCCCGTCGTGACCGGGGGCAGCACGAGCGCCAGCGCCAGCGCGGCAGCCATTGCCGCAGCCCGGACCCTGCCTTCAGGTCGCGCATTTCGTCTCAACACCAGCAATACCCGTCGCCCCGAACAGATTTCCCAACATGCAGAATGCACAAGAAACACACCCGCATTAAGAATTATGCAAGATGGTGACCAGAACCCTAAGCCCATTCACGCGCGAAGTGGTTGAAATAAAACAACACAATACCGTTTCGCGGGCCGAAATCACGCTTCTGGCGGATGACCGGTTACGCGGCGTCAACCACGGGTGCCGTCAGCCCATGCCGCGTCGTCGTGCGATGGCGTCGAGCCAGTTGCCGTAGAACCGCCTGGCATCCGCCTGCCAGTTTGCCGTGGGCGGTGCCGTGTCGTCATCGCCGGGATAATAGTTCTGCGGCAGCTTGATCGGCGCCCCGGAGGTCTTGTCCCGGTCATATTCCCGCTTCAGCGTATCGGGGTCGTATTCGAAGTGATTGAGCATGAAGACGTGCCCGCGCTCCGGATCCTCCAGCAGGCAGATGCCCGCTTCGTCACTGTCGGCCAGCACCAGCAACCCGCTGTCCGACGGCAGGTCTGCAAGGCGTGTTTCGGAGTGGCG
The DNA here is from genome assembly GCA_913064755.1 of uncultured Alphaproteobacteria bacterium. Classification (GTDB taxonomy): domain Bacteria; phylum Pseudomonadota; class Alphaproteobacteria; order Minwuiales; family Minwuiaceae; genus Minwuia. The sequence goes on along the minus strand of CAJYBQ010000213.1, from coordinate 3,620 downwards.
CGAGACAGGCACCTCGAAGGGCGCGCTGACGCCGGATAGCACTGATCCCTCTTCAAGCACATCATGCGAAAAGACCCCGAAGCGCTTGGCATTCAAGACATGTTTCGGCACATCGTGAAAGTGCTTCAAGGCAGCCTGGGCGGCCCAGCAGATGTTGAACACACCCATCGGTCGCGTGTGTGTCCAGTCCAGGATCTGCTTCATTTCCTGCCAGTACGGCACGTCCTCGCAAGGCAGTTGCTCCACCGGTGCGCCGGTGATGATCAACCCGTCGAAGGGTGTTTCACGCACCTCGTCGAAGCTGCGATAGAACGCCCGCAGATGCTCGATCGGGGTGTTCGCGGAGGAATATCCATCCTGCCGCGCCCGCTGCATGTATTCCGTCGTGGCGAACAGCGTCACCGCCACGTCATGGACGTCATGCGCCAGCATGCGGATCAGTTGCCGTTCCGTCGCCACCTTGTCGGGCATCAGGTTCAGGATGCCGACCCGCAGCACGCCCTCCGGCGGCTTCCTGGTGTCATCCAGTTCGACAACGTCGATGCCGCTTTCCCGCAGGGTCGCGACACTCGGCAGATTCCGGGGCAGGTAAAGGGTCATGTCAGGTTCCCTCCCCGTATCAGGCCGCGTCGCGGACGCGACGGTCGATGGCGGCTGCAATCAGGTCCGTCACATCGTCGTTGCTGCGGATGTCGGCAACGTCGCTGGCTTCCACCACGTAGCCGTAGCGGTCGGCGATGGCCTGGTAGCGCGGGATGCGATGCTGCCAGAGGCGCGGGAACACCCACTTCACGAAGTCATCGGGGTCGATATCCTCGACCTGCTCCACGGCGGCTTGCGGCAGACCACGCTCCGCACGGTACTGCGGGATCACGGCGCGCAGGAAATCATCGCGATAGAACCAGGGTTTGGGGTTGCGCATGGCGGCTGCTTCGATCCTCTGGTAATCCACTTCTCCGGCGCGGATATAGAGCAGCAACGTGTTCTCGGCGAGGGTCTCCAGCACCGGGTCATCCGCCTCGGGCGACGGATCCACGATCTCGCAGATGCTGCCCGATGCATCGTTGATGAAGTTCGGGTAGCCGTAGATGTCCAGCGCCTTGTGGATGAAGCGCGCGACGTCGTGCATGGAACTGATCTCGCCCTGTTCGTGGAGGTCCTGCCGCTCCCGGAACGCGGCATAGCTCAGGCCGCCTTCCTCTGCGCCCGCCGGGGCCGGGCGCCCGATCTTGCCCAGGAAGGTGGAGATCGGGTCCAGGTTCTGGACCGTGATGTTCGAACAGATGTAGATCGAATCCGACAGCAGCAGGTTGCGCAGGAAAGGTACCTGCATGGCCTGCCGCTTGATGTTGTCGAGGATATCCTCCTCCAGGTACTTGGTCCCGATCCTGTAGTCGGCGGAATAGTGGAACCAGAGGTCCGTGGGCAGGCGTTCGGCCAGCATGGTCTTGCCGACACCCGACATGCCGAGCAGCGTTATGGACTTGTTCGCGGCACGACGGAACGCGTCGCCGGATTCGAAAAACATCTCGGTCAGCTCCGGGCAGTCAGGTCAAAGGCCTTCGACGACGATGAACTGGCCGTCGGCGGCCCCTTCGCGTTCCGTCTTCGCGGCCTGGTATTCCGGGGAGTGGTACCAGGTCTTCGCCGCTTCCATCGACGCGAAACGCAGCACGACAACGCGACTGGTTTCCTCCGGTCCCTCGAAGGTCGCGACTTCGCCGCCACGGGCCACATATTCGCCCTGGTACTTGGCGATCGTGGCCGGGGCCAGTGCCTTGTAGTTCTCATACTTGTCTGCGTCGGTGACGTTCACGCGGGCGATGACAAATGCGCTCATGGACTCGGCTCCCTCGATGCGTTGAATTGGTTCACAGTCTTTGCTGGCTGACAGTTATGGGGGAGTAAGCCATGGAATGGAAGTTCTCGACGGTAGAGAAACAGGGCAGGATCGCAATCGTGCGGCTGGACCGGGGCATTGCGGCCAATCCGCTGTCCCTGGCGACCATGCAGGAACTGACCGCGATCGCGCGGCACCTGGACGAGGATCTGGACGTCTCGGTCGTCGTCCTGACGGGGCGGGCCGACAATTTCTCCATGGGGTTTGACCTCAAGGACCCGGATTCGGTGGCCATGCGCACCGCGCCGCTGCAGAAACGGCGGAAGCTGCTGCAGACAGGTCCGCGCATGTGCAAGGCATGGGAAGACCTGGAACAGATGACGATCTGCGCCATCGAGGGCTGGTGCGTCGGCGGCGGCACGGCTCTGGCCGTCTCGCTGGACCTGCGCGTCATGGCCGAAGGATCCACCATGTACGTTTCCGAGATCGAGCGCGGCATGAACATGAGCTGGAACTCGGTGCCCCGCTTCGTGAACCTTTGTGGCCCGGCGAAATCCAAACGCGCCGTGGTCATGGCCGAGAAGGTATCGGCGGAGCGGGCGCTTGACTGGGGGCTGGCCGACGAGGTGACACCGAAGGGCGGTGCCTTCGACAAGGCCATGGAGATGGCGGAACGCATCGCGTCCCTGCCCCCGGTGCAGGTCCGCATGTGCAAGCGCGATGTCGATGTCGCGGCCAAGGCGCTGAACCACGCGGTCAGCTTCATGGACCTGGATCAATACGCCCTTGCCCAGACCTCCGACGATTACCAGGAAGGCATCGCATCCTTCCTGGAGAAACGTGCGCCGAACTGGACCGGCGGGTGACGACACGGAAATGACGGCGGGGGGATCGCCCTTGCCCGGCCCGCAACGATGCACTGGCCTTCCCTTTAATGTACCTGTATTATTCGGGGGCATTCAGGGGAGGTTTCGTTGCAGGCAGCACAATCGGCGACCCGGGTCGCCCCGGCCACCGGGGATCTGACCATCCGGCCCATGGCACGCACGATCGGGGCGGAGGTGTCCGGCATCGATCTGCGGGAGCCGCTTTCCGAGGGCCTGCGCGATGCCGTCTACCAGGCACTGCTGGACTGGAAGGTCATCTTCTTCCGTGACCAGGACATCAGCCGGGAGCAGCACCTGGCATTCGGGCGGCTGTTCGGCGACCTGGAGGTTCATCCCTTCGCACCGCCGACCGATGGACCGCCCGAGGTGCTGACAATTGCCCATACGCCCGACAACCCGGGACGCGAGAACCTCTGGCATTCGGATGTCACCTGGCGGGAGAAACCGTCGCTCGGCTCTGTCCTGCGCTGCATCAAGAGCCCCGAGATGGGCGGCGACACCCTGTTTGCCGACATGTATGCCGCCTACGACGGCTTGTCGGACGAGGTGAAGGAACGTGTCGAGGGCAAGGTGGCGCGGCATGACTTCGACGGTTTCCGCAGGCGCATGAAGGCGCGCGGCGTGGCCCCCGAACGCATCGCGGAGATGCAGGCGCAATATCCCAACCCGTTGCACCCGGTCGTGCGCACCCACCCCGACACCGGCCGGCGCGCCATCTACGTCAACGTGGCCTTCACGAAGGAGATCGTCCGCATGGACCCCGCTGACCGCCGCCCGTTGCTAGACCCCCGCTACGCCACGGCCGCCACCCCCGCACGACAGTGCCCGATCCAGTCGTGCGCCACTCTCACCCTCCTCCGTGCCACCCCCGCACTCCGACACACACACACCGT
>CAJYBQ010000212.1 GCA_913064755.1 uncultured Alphaproteobacteria bacterium | reverse complement strand
CTGCGCCCAGTTCCGCATTCGCGGGTGGATGGACGGCATTCATCCGTTCCGGTCTGTTGATGGTGACGGTCAGGACATGACCGTCGATTTCCGTCTGGACGAATTCACCCATGACATCCTCCCCGATGTGCAAAAGGGCTCCGGCAAGGTGCAGCCCCGGAACCAACTGCCCGTGATTGTAGTTGGCACAACAGCATCTTGGAAAGCCGCGCGGGCCTTGTTTGTGTTCCGCATCGCAAATCGCGGCACCGAGACACCAATCGCATCCGCTATGCCGCTCCGTGATGTTGCCGCCTACATCTGTTCCAGTTCGTCGATGAAGCCTTCGATGACGGACAGGCCGCGCCCCCAGAACCTGGGGTCGGTCGCATCCAGCCCGAACGGGGCCAGCAGGTCCTTGTGGCGCAGCGTGCCGCCGGCGGACAGCATCTGCATGTACTTGTCGGCGAACCCGTCCGGCGCGCGCTGGTATTCCGCGTAGAGCGCGTTCACCAGGCAATCCCCGAAGGCATAGGCGTAGACATAGAACGGCACATGCACGAAGTGCCCGATGTAGCACCAGTAGGTCGCGTAATCGTCGCGCAGGTCGAACGCCGGGCCCAGGCTCTCGCGCTGCACGTCCAGCCAGACCTTGCCGATGTCCTCCGCCGAAAGTTCGCCGTCGCGGCGGCGGCGGTGCAGGCGCAGCTCGAATTCGTAGAACGCGGTCTGGCGCACGACGGTGTTGATCATGTCTTCCGTCTTCGATGCCAGCATCAGTCGGCGCTGTTTCGGGTCGCTGGCTTCATCCAGCAGCTTGCGGAAGGTCAGCATCTCGCCGAACACGCTGGCGGTCTCCGCCAGGGTCAGCGGCGTGTCGCACATCAGGGCGCCCTGGTCGCTGGCCAGCACCTGGTGCACGCCATGACCCAGTTCATGCGCCAGGGTCATCACGTCGCGTACCTTGCCCTGGTAGTTCAGCAGCAGGTAGGGATGCGCACTCGGCACCACCGGGTGGGCGAAGGCGCCGGGCGACTTGCCCGGTCGCGGCCCGGCGTCGATCCAGGCATTGTCGAAGAACCGCCGCCCGATATCCGCCATGTCGCCGGAGAAACCGGCATAGGCATCCAGCACCGTCTTCACGCCATCATCCCAGGCAATGGCCCGGTCGTCGCTGTCAGGCAGCGCGGCGTTGCGGTCCCAGTGTTCCATCCGGTCCATGCCCAGCCACTTTGCCTTCAGCCTGTAATAGCGGTGGGAAATCCGGGGAAAGCTGTCGAACACGGCGTCACGCAGGGCCTGCACCACTTCCGGTTCCACCTGGTTGACCATGTGGCGGCCGTTCTCGGGCTTCTCGATGTGGCGCCAGTCATCCTCGATCTGCTTGTCGCGGATCAGGGTGTTCATGATCAGGGAAAAGGTCTCGATGTGCTGGCCGAAGACACGGGCCAGTTCCGCCGCGGCCTCGGCCCGCTTGGCACGATCCCGGTCGCTGAGCAGGTTCAACGCGTCCTGCGACGGCATTTCCTTGCCGCCGATGGTGAAGCGCAAGCGGGCGATGGTGTCGTCGAACAGCCGCGTCCAGGCACTGCGCGCGGTGATGGACCGTTCGTGCAGCATCCGCTCCAGGTCATCCGACAGCATGTGATCGCGCATGGTGCGCAGGTCGCGCAACCACGGGCGGTAATGCGCCAGCGCGTCGGAGGATCCGTAGAGTTCCTCCAGGGCCGCGTCTTCCAGGTGATTGACCTCGATGGAGAAGAACAGCGTCTGCGCGGTCAGACCGTTGATCCGTTCCTGGATACCCTGGAAGAAGCGGGTGCGCACGCCGTCCGACATGTCGGTGGCATAGGTCAGGTAGGCGAATGCCATCAGCCGCCCCGTGCGGTCCGACATCGCTTCGTAGGTGGCGATCACCGTCGCCAGCTCGTCGCCGGACAGCGTGGCGATGCGACCGGCCCAGTTCTCCCGGAACGCGCCGGCCTGCTCCTCCAGCCACTTGCAATCCGTCTCGATCGCCGGATCGGACGTGCCCTTGTACAGGTCGTCCAGGTCCCAGACCGGCAGTTCGGCCGGTGTGCTCATGTCATTCATCAGGCTTGCTCCGCAGGGGGTCCGGGCAGATCAGGTCTTGGGGGTCGTTGCGCGCGATTCCCGTTCCGGCAGCAGCATGTAGGTGCAGCTGGCGAAGGCAATCGGATCGTTCTCGTCCACATTCCACGCGGTGGCAGCGATGAACGCAAGCTGGCTGGTGACCTTGCGGCATTCCGCCCGCGCGATGACGTCCAGGCCCGGCGCCGCGGGCTTCAGGTACTCGACCCGCAGGTCAATGGTGACACAGGGCACCGCGTGACCGATGGCGGCATGCAGCGCCACCGCGCAGAGGTTGTCGATCTGGGTGGTGATGACACCACCATGCAGCACGCCGGTTTCCGGGTCGCCGACCAGTGGCGCATCGTAGGGCAGTCGCGACTGCGCCACCGCGTCACCCATGCTTTCGATGCGAATGCCCAGCGCCTTGATCTGGGGGATCGATTCCTCCATCTCCGCCATGCTTGCCATCGTCGTCGCCGGAAAGCGCAGCCATTCCGGGCGTGGCTTCACCAGGGCACCGGCCATCAGGCGTCCTCGCGCGGCAGCAGGAAGTGGGCATGCGCGGCCGCGACCGGCTTCTCGCGATCCGCCTGCCAGGCCTCGACCCGCATGTTGGCGATGCGCCTGCCCTGCTTGGTGATCACGGCCTGGGCATAGGTATCGACGACCCGGGCAGAGCGCAGGTACTCCACCGTCAGATTGATGATCTTCGGCACATGCAGGCTCTCCCGCGACCACATGATGTGCATGATCGCGGTGGATTCCAGCAGCGCACCGACCACCCCGCCATGAATGGCCGGCAGTACCGGGTTGCCGATGATGTGATCGCTGCCCGGCATGCGGCAGATCGGTCCCTTCTCGTCCGCTTCCACGACCAGCCCCAGGAACTTCATGTAGGGGATGCTTTCCAGCACGGTCTGGTAGTCGCCGGTTTCGCGGGCGGCCCTGACCGCGTCGACAAGAGTTGCAGTCATCGGTTCAGCCTCGTTTCGTCTGGTACTTGGGAGCATTGGCGCCCAGCATGAATGTCGCGACCGCATTCGCGATCGGGTCGCCGTCGGTCTGGTAGGCGCTGGCCCGCAGGAACGCGATGGACGATGTCAGCTTGTAGACCTCTGCCCCCGCCAGCACGTCCTGGTCCGGCACCGCCGGCTGCAGGTAATCGATGCGCAGGTCCAGCGTCGCGATATCGGCCAGCTTTTCCAGGTGGCTCATCAATGCGAAGCCACAGGCTGAATCGATCAGCGTCGTGATCACGCCGCCATGCAGCACCCGCGCGGTCGGGTCGCCAACCAGTTTCTCCTGCCAGGGCAGGCGCAGCACCGTCCGCTCCCGCGTGCAGCTTTCCAGCGACAGGCCGAGCGCCTTGGACTGGCCCTCGCCGCTGGCCAGCATCATGCCCATCTTGTCGCCCCAGGTGAGCGACTTCGGATCCACATCCATCTGCTTCAAACTCCGTGATAGTCGCGATACCAGTCGATGAAGGCGGGAATGCCCACATCGATGGGTGTCGAAGGCTCGAACCCGAGATCCCGGCGAATCGCCTCGATATCGGCATAGGTGGCCGGCACGTCGCCCGGCTGCATCGGTTCCATGATCTTCTCGGCCTTTCGACCCAGCGCATCCTCGATCAGCCCGATCATGCGCATCAGCGGTTCCGCCTTGTGGTTGCCGATGTTGTAGATGCGATAGGGCGGCACCCCTTCGCCGCCGTCGGCGGGCGGATTGTCCAGTGACGCGACAACGCCGGTGACGATGTCGTCGATATAGGTGAAATCACGCATCATCTCGCCATTGTTGAACACGCGGATCGGCTCCCCTGCCAGGATCGCCCTGGTGAACAGCCACATGGCCATGTCGGGGCGCCCCCAGGGGCCGTAGACGGTGAAGAACCGCAGGCCGGTCTGCGGCACCCGGTAGAGATGGGCGTAGCAGTGGCTCATCAGTTCATCGGCCTTCTTCGTGGCGGCATAGAGAGACACCGGGTGATCAACCCGGTCCTCGACCGAGAACGGCAGGTCCGTGTTGCCGCCATAAACCGACGACGAACTGGCATAGACCATGTGATCCAGCCCGTCCTTGTGGCGCGCGATCTCCAGCATGTTCAGGTGTCCGGCCAGGTTGGCCTGCAGATAGGCATGTGGATTGGTCAGCGAATAGCGGACACCCGCCTGTGCCGCCAGGTGGACGATGCCGCTGATCGGCCCGATGTCGGACAGGGATGTCTTCAGGGCTTCGAAATCGGAGATATCGACCTGGCGCAGGCTGAACCCGGACTGCGCCTGCAGCCTGGCCAGTCGCGCCTTTTTCAACTGAACGTCGTAATAGTCGTTCAGATTGTCGACGCCGATCACCTGGTCGCCGCGTGCCAGCAAACGCTGCGACACGTGATAGCCGATAAAGCCCGCCGCGCCTGTCACCAAAATGGTCATCGCCTGTTCACCGCCCAAATACCTGAACCAATATCCGTACTGCACTGCACCATAGTTTCGACCGCCCCGGTTTTCACCTGTCTTCTGCGCAGGATTGTCTTGCTCTCATGCATTTCATGTCCCATATTGAAACATGTTGACGGTATAATATGCATGCCGTCGGGGAATGCATTCTGAAAGCCTGGTAGAACACATGGCGCGTACCGTTCTTGTCGTTGACGACGACCCGACACAGCTTCGCCTGCTGGAAAGCGTCATCACCCGGGCGGGTTTCCGGGTCGAGAAGGCAAGTGGCGGCGCGGAAGCCGTGGAGCGCCTGACGGGTGAGCATCGCTCCGGCATCGACGTCGTCCTGCTCGACCTCGTGATGCCGGACGTGGACGGGCTGGACGTGCTGGCCCAGGTCCGCCCGCAACAGCCCGAACTGCCGATCGTCGTGCTGACCGCCCATGGTGGGGTCGACACGGTGGTGAAGGCCATGCGGGCGGGTGCATCCGACTTCATGGTGAAACCGGCCGCGCCCGAACGCATCCGGGTGACGCTGGAAAACTCCCTGAAACTCAGCACCCTGACCGGGGAGATCTCCCGCCTGCATCGGCGCATGTCGGGGGAAATGACCTTCGACGACCTGATCGGGAAAAGCGCCCCGATGCAGTCGGCCATCCACCTGGCGCAGCGCGGTGCATCGTCCAACATCCCGATCCTGATCGAAGGCGAGTCCGGCGTCGGCAAGGAAATGGTGGCCCGTGCCATCCAGGGCACCAGCGAACGCGCGGGTCGGCCCTTCGTCACGGTCAACTGTGGCGCGATCCCGGAGAACCTGGTGGAGAGCATTCTCTTCGGGCATGAAAAGGGCGCCTTCACCGGGGCCTCGTCGAAGAACATCGGCAAGTTCCAGGAAGCATCCGGCGGCACGCTGTTTCTCGACGAGATCGGTGAACTGAAACTCGACATGCAGGTGAAGCTGCTGCGGGCGCTGCAACAGGGGGAGATCGATCCCGTCGGGGCCTCCCGCCCGGTGAAGGTTGATATCCGCCTGATCTCCGCCACCAACCGCACCCTGTCGCAGATGGTCAGCGAGGGGATGTTCCGCGAGGATCTCTATTACCGGCTGAACGTCTTTCCGATCACCCTGCCGCCGTTGCGTGACCGGCCGGAGGACGTGCCTGACCTGATCAATCACTTCGCCCGCACCTTCGCGGCCAGCGAGAACAAGAACATCCAGGGCGTGACGCCGGAGGCGATGGCCCTGTTGTGCGACTATGCCTGGCCGGGCAACGTCCGCCAGCTGGAGAACGCCGTGTTCCGTGCCGTCGTCCTGGCCGAGGACAGCATGCTGACGCCGCAGGATTTCCCGCAGATCACCGGCAAGCAGCCGATGCCCGACGGCCAGCCCCCGCTCTCCACCGGTGATGCATCGGCCGGGGCCAGCCCGATCCTCAACATGCATGATGTCGAAGGTCACGTCCGCCCGCTGGACGATATCGAAGGCGATGTCATCCGCCATGCCTTGAAGCATTACGATGGACAGATGTCGGAAATCGCCCGTCGCCTGAAGATCGGTCGCTCCACGCTCTACCGCAAGATCGGCGAACTGGAGGACGAGGCGGTCGCTGACTGAGGGGATATCACCCCGGCACGGATCGACCGCGCCACGGGTGACCGGGCCCAGCGTGATGGCCGGCCCCCGCCGGTCGTCCGACCGCCCGTTCCGGGTCAGTCGCCTGCCGACACCTGTTCTTCAGGCTGTGCACCCCGGTTCGGCGGCGCGATCGCCGTCGCCGGTGGCGC
>CAJYBQ010000211.1 GCA_913064755.1 uncultured Alphaproteobacteria bacterium | reverse complement strand
CGGCAAGATCAAGGTCCTGCGCGGCTTCATGCGCGATCCGGCCCTGGTCCTTGAATGGAACAGCTCGCGCCGTGGCGCTTTCCGGCCGATTGCGGACGACCTCGACGTCGGTCCCTGGTTGCCTCGGTCGTGCACGCGCACTATCCCGCACCACCAGCCGATGCAGCTCCGGCGCCACCATCTGGTCGAGCAGGCGCAGCGTCTCGCTCTCCGGCGTGACCGGCCCCTTTTCGGTGATGCCCTGCCTGGCCCGGAAATCCGCCAGTGCCCGGTTCAGTTCCGGGTCATCCCGGCCCGGGGGGAGATCGCCGGGGTTCAACGCACCGAAGCGCGAGAGGTATCCACCCAGCGCAAGCGGGCGCAGCAGGGCCTGGCGATCAGCGGGCAGGTTGCGGCCACCCGGGCCGACCGGCGCCCGGACAGGGACATGGGCACGGGGACCGAGCAACCTCCGCTGCGGCGACGGGTCGGCCGCGGCCTGGCGTTCGAACAACTCCCCGGCCAGCCTCTGTTCCGTCGGGCCGTTCACCATGGCCTCGCCATCGACCTTCATGCCGCGACTGGCCTGAATGCGTCTGGCGGCGCGCGAAACGGTCGGCTGGGAAAGGTCGGGGACGTCTTCGCCTGCCTGGCTCAGGGCGCGCCCGAAGCGGGCAAGTTCCTTCGGATCATTGGCGTCCTGGTCGACGATGCGATCGGACAGCCGGAACGGCTCGGTCTGCATGGCGGTTGCTCCTTCTCAGGTTGAACAACCTGCAGGATCGCAACACATCCGAAATCAGTGCCGCCTGTTTTCAGCGGGCATGCGGCGGGGGAATTCTCCGGAGACGGCGGGACGGCCAACCGTGCCAGCCCCGCCTCGCCCGCGTCTATTGCTCCAGCTGCCGCCACATCTCCTTGTCGCGTTCGGCGGTCCAGATGCGGGGGTGGTCGATGCCGCTGGCCTCGTCGTAGGCGCGGGCGATGTCGAAGGGCATGCAGTGGGCGAAGATCGACCAGTGGCCGTACTGGCCTTCCAGCGCCGGGACCACGGTGTCATAGGCCTCCTTCAACGACCGGTTGGCGGCGACTTCGCGGGCGACACCGTCATACAGCGCCCGCACGAAGCTTTCCGTCCCGGCAATGGCTTGCTCGCCTTCATCCGGGGTCTTCATCGCCGGGCCGCGACCGGGGATCAGGAAATCCGGTTTCAGGGCGCGCAGCTTGTCCAGGGTGCCGGGCCAGTCGCGCAGGTGCGCGTCACCGGTGTACGGCGTCGCCCCGTTCTCCACCAGGTCGCCGGAGAACAGCACCTTCTGCGACGGCACCCAGACAATCGTGTCACCACGGGTGTGGCCACGACCGGGGTGCATGATCTGCACCTCCAGGTCACCCATCATGATGGTCATGCGGTCGGAGAAGGTCATCGTCGGCCAGGTCAGGCCGGGAATGCTCTCGATCCCCTGGAACAGGCGCGGGAAGCGATCTGCCTCCGAATCATAGTCTTCCTGCCCGCGTTCACGGATCATCTCCATGGTCGGTTCGGACGCGATGATGTGTTCGGCACCATAGGCCGACGCCCCCAGCACCCGGACAGCGTGGTAGTGGGTCAGCACGACGTAGCGGAACGGCTTGTCGGTCACTTCACGCACCCGGCGAACCAGGTCGTCGGCGGCAATCGGTGTTGCCCGCGTGTCGATCACCATCACGCCATCGTCGCCGACGATGAAACCGGAGGTCGGGTCACCTTCGTCGACATAGACCCAGGTATTCGCCGTCAGCGGCTCGAGCGTGCTTGGCGTCGGCCCCAGATCCTTAGTCGAGGCGAATGCTCGCGCCATGGCGTCTCTCCCCATCTGTCCTGTGCCGGTTCATGCCCGGCTGTTGTTGGCACCAGATAAGAGTACCAAACGACCTACCGCAAGCCCTGCGGGATTGAACGCACCGCATTTGCCGGTAAGATTCACATGCATGACCACGATACTGAGAGATCGCCGGCCCCCGGACCCTTCCGGCGACCCCGACAGCACCCCGCCGGTTGCCGTCGTGCGTCACCTGCTGGACCAGGTGCCGGTGCGCGCTCCGTCATTGATCGTGACAGTCTGGGGCGACACCATCTCCGCGCATGATTGTCCGGTCTGGCTGGGCAGCCTGATCCATCTGCTGCGCGACTTCGGACTGAATGAGCGCGTGGTGCGCACCGCCGTCTACCGGCTGCAGAAGGACAACTGGCTGCAGGGACGACAGGCAGGGCGGCGCAGTTTTTACGACCTGGCACCGTCGGGTCGCCGCCGGTCCGACGCCGCACACCCCACGATCTACCGCCCCGGGCACCGGACCTGTGACGAGAACTGGCTGTTGCTGATGACAACGGCCTTGCCGCCACGACAGGCGGAGCGTCTGAAGCAGGAGCTGATCTGGATGGGGTTCGGCACCCCGGCAGCCGGGATATTCCTGCACCCGGACATGGACACGACGGAGGTCCGGGCCTTGCTGCACGACCAGGACCTGGCCGGGCAGGTGACCATGATGCATGCGTCCGCCGACGCCCGGTCGGAACCGGCGGCCCTGCGCCAGCTGGTCCGTGATGCCTGGAACCTGTCCGCGCTGGAGACCGGCTACAGCGATTTCCTGCGGCTGTTCATGCCGGTCATGACTTCCATTCGCCAGGACGGCCCGCTGGGCAACCGGGACGCCTTCGTCGTGCGCACGCTGCTGATCCACGAATTCCGCCGCGTGACCCTGCGCGACCCGTCCTTGCCGCCCGCCGTGCTGGGGCAGGACTGGCCGGGCGAGGTGGCGCGGAAGCTGAGTGCGGAACTCTATCGCGCGGTACATGATGCCGCGACCCGGCATGCGATGGCCGTGCTGCAAACCGCCGACGGGGGACTGCCACCGCCGCGCGCGACATACTATGATCGATACGGCGGTCTGGGCCGAGGGGATGCGGCCTGACCGACAACGAAAAAAAGGGGGAGGAAATTCATGACCTTGCACGTGGCGATTATCGGTGCCGGACCGGCTGGCTTCTATGCGGCGGAGGCCCTGGCGACGAAGGGTGACGACGTGATGGTGGACCTGATCGACCGGTTGCCGACCCCGCATGGGCTCATCCGGTCCGGCGTGGCCCCCGACCACCAGACGACCAAGCGTGTCGCGAAGAAATACGACCAGACCGCCGCCCGTGACAACGTGAGGTACGTGGGTAACGTGGCCCTTGGCCGTGATGTGACGATGGACGAACTGCGCGACCTCTATGACGCCGTGGTCATTGCCTTCGGCGCGGAGGGAGACCGTCCCATGGGCGTCCCGGGGGAGGACAAGGAAGGCGTGCTCGGCTCCTTCGCCTTCGTTGGCTGGTACAATGGCCATCCCGATTTCGTCGACCTGGACATCGATCTGAACGTCAGCAGCGTGGCCGTGATCGGCAATGGCAACGTCGCGCTGGATTGCGCCCGGCTGCTCGCCCGCACGGAAGATGAGATGAAGGCGTCCGACCTGACCGATGAAGCCGGTGAAGTGCTGTTCAACAGCGCGGTCACCGATGTGCATCTGATCGGCCGGCGCGGACCCGTGGAGGCCAGTTTCTCCATCGCCGAGATGCGGGAGATGGGGGAACTGCAGCGCGGCATCTCGCTGGTGCATGACGACCAGATCCCGGAAAGCCTGCCCGAAGACATGGACCCGAAGGAAGCCCGCGCGCGCAAGGCCGTGCTGGAAGTCCTGCAGTCATTCCGCGGCAACCGCCGCGACGCGGCACCGGTTGGCGTGCATTTCGAGTTCTTCCTGCGTCCTGTGGAGATCCTGGGGGATGACCGGGTGACCGGCATCCGGGTGGAGCGCACCCGGCTGGAAGATGGCCGGGCCGTGGGCACCGGCGAGATATTCGACATTCCCTGCGGCCTCGTGATCAGTTGCATCGGCTATGTCAGCCAGCCTGTCGACGGCCTGCCGATGGAATACGGCAAGGTCACGAACGACGAGGGCCGTGTTGCCCCCGGCGTCTATGTCGTGGGCTGGGCCAAGCGCGGGCCGAGCGGCACCATCGGCACCAACCGTCCCGATGCGCAGGATGTTGTCGCGCTGTTGCTGGAAGACATGGCCGAAGCCAGCGGCAAGACCGGTGGCGCCGGTCTCGACGCCCTGCTTGGCGAACGCGGCATCCGCCGGGTGACTTACGAGAACTGGCTGCAGATCGATGCTGCCGAGCAGGATCGCGCAGGACCGGAGGCACCGCGGCGGAAATTCATCAAGATCCCGGACATGCTGTCCGTCGTCGACGAGTCCTGAGCCGTGATCCCCCCCTTGCCTGGCATGACGGAGTTGCCCCGATGAACCTGATCCAGATCAGCGACCTGCATGTCAGCGACCCGGGGGACCCTGTCGACACGCTGGCCCGCACGACGGAGCGACTGGCGATCGCGGTTGACCGGATCAATGCCATGTCGCCACGCCCCGACGGGGTGATTGCCAGCGGTGACCTGGTGAACGAATGCCGGACCAGCGAGTACGAACGACTGCGGCAGACCCTCGCGCCCCTGCAGGTGCCGATCTGGCTGATGGTCGGCAACCACGATGCGCGCGACGAACTGCGTTTCGTCTTCGACGATCATGCCTACCTGGGCGACGACGGGTTCGTGCAGTACACGGTGGAAGACCTGTCGGTGCGCCTGATCGCGCTGGACAGCCAGATAACGGGACAGACGGCAGGCGAACTCTGTGCCGAGCGGCTGTCCTGGCTGGAACGGACGCTGGCCGAACAGCCGGATCGCCCCAGCATGATCTTCCTGCACCACCCGCCGTTCATGAGCGGTATCGACCGCATGGATGCAAACGGCCTAGTGAGCGGGCGCGAGGAACTGGCCCGGATCGTCGCCGCGCATCGCCAGGTGCTCGGTATCTACGCCGGGCACGTGCATCGCCCGATCACGACATCATTCGCAGGCGTCCAGGCACAGACCTGTCCGAGCACGGCGCATCAACTGGGCCTCGACCTGCAGCGCACCGACGGCGTCAGCATCGTGGCGGAGCCACCGGCCTGCCTGCTGCATACCCGCCAGCCGGGCGCGCCGGTCGTGACCCATCAAGTCTATCTGGACGCATATCCCGTGCTGGTGGACGTCAAGCTGGCATGATCTGATTTCAACCTGGGGAGGTAAGACAATGAGCTTCATGAACACGACGGTGGTCATCACCGGCGCGGCACGCGGTATCGGCAAGGCCTACGCCAAGGGGTTCGCGGCACTGGGCGCGAATGTCGTCGCGACGGACATCTCGGACTGTGATGCCGTAGCGTCGGAGATTGCCGCCGATGGCGGAACCGCCATGGCCCATGTGGCCGACATCTCGGACATGGCGCAGATGAGCGAACTGGCCGCGAAATCCGCCGAACGCTTCGGCCCGGCGGCCGTGCTGATCAACAATGCCGCCCTCTACGGCACCCTCGGCGGCGGCCGCTTCGACAAGCTGACGGAAGAAAGCTGGGATGCCGCGATGGCCGTGAACGTGAAGGGCCTGTGGAACGCGGCCAAGGCCTATGTTCCGCAGATGCGCGGACTGGGCGGCGGGTCGATCATCAACATCTCGTCCCTCGCCGCGACCTACGGGCTGGCCTATGCGCTGCACTATACCGTGTCGAAGGCCGCCGTGATCGGCCTCACCCGGGGCCTGGCGCGTGAACTTGGCCGGGACCGGATCAGGGTCAATGCCATCGCACCCTCCGCGGTGCTGACCGAGGGCACCATCGAGTTCATGGGCGACAAGTACGAAAAGGCGCTGGACGTCATCGCCTCGGGTCAGTCGATCCAGCGCAACCTCGATAGCGAGGACCTGGTCGGCACCGCCATCTGGCTCGCGTCCGATGCCTCCGCCATGGTGACGGGGCAGACGATTGCCGTCGATGGCGGCACGGTATTCCTGTAACAATTACCGGTTTGGTCCTGTACCGGGTGGCCTGCCTTATCGCAGGCTGCCCGGCGACAGGCTCAACGTGTAAGCGCCGGACATCTCGTTGCATCGATTGCACATCCTGTGATGTGCGCCGAGGCTCATGATCTCATTGCCACACTCCTGGAAATTCAGGCAATTTCGGCGCGTTCGACCGCCACGCGGACCAAGGATCGTACGCCTGCGTTCATCAAGATAGGGACCTCTGCCCATGGAATCGTTCCTTCCCTGCGGTTGGTAACGCCAGGAAGGTAATTCGGTATTTTTACATTTACAAGCACAAATTCGGTAATTTTATGCTTTCCGTCTGGAATTACCGCTTCGGAATGATGGCATAGACCAAGGTCGCCTGCGCCGCGGGCTTGTCCGGCTAGCCATCGGCAAACAGGGTGCA
>CAJYBQ010000210.1 GCA_913064755.1 uncultured Alphaproteobacteria bacterium | reverse complement strand
CGTCGAAGTCGTCGATATCGGACGCAGTGCCATCTGGGTGCTGTTGAAGACCGCCGCGCCGATCATGTTCATCGCCCTCAGCGTCGGGCTGATCGTGTCGCTGTTCCAGGCCCTGACACAGATGCAGGAAATGACCCTGGCATTCGTGCCGAAGATCATTTCCATCTTCCTCGCCATCATCGCGCTGGCCCCCTACATGATCGGTGAACTGACCGGCTTCATGGGCCAGATCGCGCAACGGATCGCCGAATCCGGTCAGACAAGCGGTTAGTCGCCGTGTTGGCCGAGGTCCTGCCCGCCACGATATTCTCGACACTGCTGATCTTTGCCCGCGTCGGGGCCATGATCATGGTGCTGCCGGGATTCGGTGAACCCTACATTCCGCCACGGGTGCGCCTGGGCATCGCCATGGGCCTGTCCATCGTGCTGCAGCCCGTGCTTGTCGATGCCCTGCCCCCGATCCCCGCGCAGCCGGTCAGCCTGCTGCCCCTGATAGCGGGCGAGGTGCTGATAGGCGTCTTCATCGGCGGCATGGTGCGGTTGCTGGTCACGGCCCTGCACGTCGCCGGCATCATCATCTCCTTCCAGGCAAGCCTTGGCTTCGCGCAGTCCTTCGACCCGGCGCAGGGGGCACAGGGCGCGCTGATCGGCAGCTTCTTCAGCATCATGGGCATGGTCATGATCTTCATGGCCGACCTGCATCACATGATGATGTTCGCGGTCAGTGATTCCTATCTGCTGTTCCCTGCGGCAACCGTCCCGCCGCTGGAGGATTTCGCCAGGACCGCATCGAACTGGGTCGCCAACAGCTTCCTGATCGGTCTGCAGATATCCGCCCCGTTCATCGCCTATGCCCTGGTGCTCTATATCGGCATGGGACTGGTCAATCGCCTGATGCCGCAGATGCAGGTGTTCTTCATCGTCATGCCGCTGCAGATCATGCTGGCCTTCGTCATCATGATGATGGTCCTGGGTGCCAGCATGATGTGGTTCCTGGAGCACTTCGAAGCCGGCATCGCCATGTTCCTGGTTTCATAGGGGAAGCACATGGCCGGTGATGACCAGGACAAGTCGGAAAAAACCGAAGACCCGACAGACCAGAAACTGCAGGAGGCCCTGAAGAAGGGCCAGGTCGCGAAGAGCCAGGAGGTCGGGCACTGGTTCATGATGATCGGCACCGCCGCGTTGCTGATGTTCATGATCGGGCACATGGGCCAGACCCTGCTGGCCACCTTGCGGAACTTCGTCGCCTCCCCAGACCAGATCATCGTGGATTCAGGCGCGATGCAGGGCCTGCTGGACGATCTGGTAGGTCATGTCGCGACCGCGGTCCTGCCCTTCATGGGTGTGCTGGCGATCCTGGCAATCGTTTCCACGGCGGTGCAGCACCCGATCAAGCTGACGCCGAACAAGATCAAGCCGGAGTTGTCGAAGGTATCGCCCATCGCGGGCATGAAACGGCTGTTCTCGCTCAATTCGATCCTGGAATTCCTGAAGGGCATCGCCAAGCTGATGCTGGTTGCCTTCGTCACCTTCGCACTGATCTGGCCCGACTTCGACAAGCTGCCGGGGCTCATTGCCGTGCCGCCGCTCGGGATACTGGAATTCGTGCGCAAGGAAGCACTGACCATGGTCGGCGGGGTGATGGCCGTGATGACCGTGATCGCCGCGGCCGATTTCGCCTATCAGAAGTGGAAGACCAAGCAGGACCTGCGCATGTCCCGCCGTGACATCAAGGACGAGCAGAAGCAGTCGGACGGCGACCCGATGGTGAAGCAGAAGATCAGGGCCATCCGCATGGAACGGTCGCGCCGTCGCATGATGGCAGCGGTGCCGGAGGCGAGCGTGGTCATTGCCAACCCGACGCATTATGCCATCGCGCTGAAGTACGACATGTCCGCCATGGCGGCGCCGACCTGCGTCGCGAAGGGTATCGACCAGGTGGCACTGAACATCAGGAAGGTGGCGGAAGAGAACGACGTGCCGGTGGTCGTGAACAAGCCGCTGGCGCGGGCGCTGCACGCGGTCGTGGAGCTGGACGAGGAAATCCCGCCCGAGCACTACAAGGCGGTGGCCGAAGTGATAAGCTACGTCATGAATCTCAGCCAGAGTTACAGCGGCGGAAGCCAGACCGCGCGGAGCAGCCAGCCTTGACCGACCAGACAAGCGACAAGCCGACCGGACAGGATCCGGCGGAAACCCCGCCACGCATCTCCACCCCCGCGCTGGTGCTGGTCGCCCTCGGCGTTCTGCTCGGCCTTGCTCTCGGCAGCGGACAACTCGAACTCGGGGCCGAGGTCCTGGGCGTTCTGGTCGTTGCCATGTTCGTGGCCATGCTGCCCTTCGTGATCAAGCGTCGATCACCCGCGCCGGTGCGGATCATCGAAGCCATGCCCCCGTCACGGCCGATCCCGGAAGTGACCGCGGCAGATATCCCCCCGCCGGTGGTGGCCGAAACACCCGAACCGAAGCAGGAACCCAGCGAAGAGGCCCTGGACCAGATCGCGGAGCTGCGCCAGGAAGTCGGGCACATTCGCGACAACTTCATTCGCTTCGGCAACCATGCGCCCATCGGCATCCTGATGGCCGACAGGGACGGAAAGATCATCAACGCCAACGGTGCCATCGGGCGCATGTTCGGAACCCGTGGCAAGGAAATCGGGCGCAACTGGGTGGAACTGGTCGACACCAAGGACCAGTCCGCGGTCACGGCGAAGCAGGTCGCCCTGGCAGAAGGAACCGAACTGACGGACCCGATCGAGGTCAAGCTGACGGGCAGTGCGGCCCGGGTGGCACGCATCCACGGCACCTGGCTGGACCGCCGTGACGGGCAGCGGGTCGTGGTGCTGTACTTCATCGACGCCACGGAACAACGCAGCCTGGAAGCGCAGTTCGCCCAGAGCCAGAAGATGCAGGCCGTCGGCCAGCTGGCCGGTGGCGTGGCACATGACTTCAACAATCTGCTGACGGCCATGATCGGCTTTTCCGACCTGCTGCTGATGCGTCATCCGCCGGGTGATCCTTCCTACGCCGACATTGTCCACATCAAGCAGAATGCCAATCGCGCCGCGGCGCTGGTGCGCCAGCTGCTCGCCTTCTCCCGTCGCCAGACCCTCCGCCCGAAGGTGCTGAACCTGACCGACGTGCTGGCCGACCTGTCCGACCTGCTGCGTCGCCTGATCGGGGAACATCTGAACCTGCGCATCGTGCATGACCGCGACCTGGGCCTGGTGAAGGTGGACCAGGGACAGATCGAGCAGGTCGTGACCAACCTCGTCGTCAATGCCCGCGATGCCATGCAGTCCGGCGGCACCGTCTCGATCGAGACCCGCAACCTGCGGGTGGATGTGCCGGAAGCGGTCGGCGACGAGATCATGCCGGTTGGCGATTATGTCGAGATCGCGGTGATCGACACAGGTCATGGCATCTCGGACGAGAACATCGCCAAGATCTTCGAACCCTTCTTCACCACCAAGGAAGTGGGCCAGGGCACGGACCTCGGTCTCGCCACGGTCTACGGTATCGTGCGCCAGACAGGCGGTTACGTGCTGGTGGAAAGCCGGGTCGAGCCAGGCACCACGTTCCGCATCCTGCTGCCGCGCATCGATGAAGACCCGGAACTGGTGCAGTCCAGCAGCCGCAGCCGAAACGTCGACCTGACCGGCCAGGGCACGATCCTGCTGGTGGAAGACGAGGACGCGGTGCGCCTGTTCGCGGTGCGGGCACTGCGCAACAAGGGCTACACGGTGCTGGAGGCCGACAGCGGCGACACGGCACTCGACATCATCAGCAATGGCGAGCATGACATCGACCTGATGGTCAGCGACGTGGTCATGCCGAACATGGATGGCCCCACCCTGATCCGCCGCGCCCGGGAACTGCGGCCCGACATCAGGGCGGTCTTCATATCGGGCTATGCCGAGGAAGCATTCCGCCGCAGCCTGGGGGATGACCTGACCGACGTCGACTTCCTGGCCAAGCCGTTCAGCCTGAAGGACCTGGCCGCCAAGGTGAAGGAACAGCTCGGCGGCTGATTCGGCGGGGCGAACGCGGAATCGGCTTGCGCCTGCGTGGCTGACGATCCGACCGTGAACATCACGGGTACATACCTTGTTTTATATTGCAATATCAATGCATTGACGAAACCGCTTTGAAACAGGAACAAATTGCGTACATTGATCGCAATTGCACCAACCCAGCAGCCTGTTAAACATCGGAGCGGAAACATGTCGCAAGCATCCATGCGTCTCGTCGAAAAGGAAGGTCGGAGCGTGTCAGACAAATCCAAGGCCCTGGACGCAGCGTTGAGCCAGATCGAACGTGCTTTTGGCAAGGGTTCGGTCATGCGGCTGGGCCAGCGAGAAGCAATGAATGTCGAATCCATTTCGACCGGCTCCCTCGGCCTCGACATGGCACTGGGCATAGGCGGCCTGCCCAAGGGCCGGGTGGTGGAAATCTACGGGCCGGAAAGCTCGGGCAAGACCACGCTCACCCTGCATGCCATTGCCGAGGCGCAGAAGAAGGGCGGAACCTGTGCGTTCATCGATGCCGAACATGCACTCGACCCTGCCTATGCCAACAAGCTGGGCGTCAATATCGATGACCTGATCATCTCCCAGCCCGACACGGGCGAGCAGGCGCTGGAAATCGCGGACACCCTGGTGCGCTCCGGCGCCGTGGACATGGTGGTGATCGATTCCGTCGCCGCCCTGGTGCCGCAGGCGGAACTGGAAGGCGAGATGGGCGATTCCCATGTCGGCCTGCAGGCCCGGTTGATGAGCCAGGCGCTGCGCAAGCTCACCTCTTCCATTTCCCGCACCAACTGCATGGTCATCTTCATCCACCAGATCCGGTTGAAGATCGGCGTGATGTTCGGCAGCCCGGAAACCACGTCCGGCGGCAATGCTCTG
The DNA here is from genome assembly GCA_913064755.1 of uncultured Alphaproteobacteria bacterium. Lineage (GTDB taxonomy): Bacteria > Pseudomonadota > Alphaproteobacteria > Minwuiales > Minwuiaceae > Minwuia. The sequence goes on along the minus strand of CAJYBQ010000210.1, from coordinate 1,426 downwards.
AAGTTCTACGCCTCCGTCCGCCTCGACATCCGGCGTATCGGTGCCATCAAGAACCGCGATGACGTGGTCGGCAACCAGACCCGCGTCAAGGTGGTGAAGAACAAGGTCGCACCGCCCTTCCGGGTGGTCGAATTCGACATCATGTACGGCTCCGGCATCTCAAAGACCGGCGAATTGCTGGATCATGGCGTGAAGGCCGGCGTCGTGGACAAGGCGGGGTCCTGGTTCTCCGCCGGTGATCAGCGCATTGGTCAGGGCCGTGAAGCCGCGAAGCAGTTCCTTGCCGACAATCCCGATATCGCGGCCCGGATCGAAAAGGACATCTTCCGCCATGCCGGGCTGCTGACCGACGCCATGACCAAGGGTCCGGAAGCCGGTGACGACCTGGATGATGATGAAGATCCCGACCTCAAGGCCGGATGAAGACCGACCTGACATGATCGCCGCATGACGGCGGCGATCATGTTGCAGGGCACCGGGTCCAGTGTCGGGAAGTCGATGCTGGTCGCGGGCCTGTGTCGGCTGTTCGCCGACCAGGGTCTGCGCACCCTGCCCTTCAAGCCCCAGAACATGTCGAACAATGCCGCCGCGACCGAAGACGGCGGCGAGATCGGACGCGCGCAGGCAATGCAGGCGCTGGCCGCGCGGGTGCCGACCAGCGTGCACATGAACCCGGTCCTGCTGAAACCCGAGAGCGAGACCGGGTCGCAGGTGGTGGTCCAGGGCCGGCGTTTCGCGACGGCGCGGGCACGGGACTACGCGCACCTGAAACCCCGGCTGCTGCACCGGGTGCTGGAAAGCTTCGCCATCCTGAAGGACCAGGCCGACCTGATCATCGTGGAGGGGGCAGGCAGCACGGCAGAGGTCAACCTGCGCGCCGGAGACATCGCCAACATGGGCTTTGCAGCGGCGGCGGACGTACCCGTCGTGCTGGTCGGCGACATCGACCGCGGCGGTGTCATCGCCCAGCTGGTCGGCACCCACGCCCTGATCCCGCCCGACGAACAGGCCCGGATCAAGGGCTTCCTGGTCAACAAGTTCCGGGGCGACCCGACACTCTTCGATGCCGGGCGCGACCTGATCGCGGAGCGCACGGGCTGGGCTGCCCTGGGTGTCATTCCCTGGTTCGCGGACGCCCACCAACTGCCGGCCGAGGACGCGATGGAACTCGGCGGCCGGGCACGACGGCGCGAAGGTGCCTTCAGGGTTGTCGTGCCTGCCCTGTCACGCATCGCCAACTTCGATGACCTGGACCCGCTGGCCGCGGAACCCGGCATCGATCTTCAGATCACCGGTGCCGGCAAGCCCCTGCCCGGCTATGCCGACCTTGTCATCCTGCCTTGCTGCAAGTCCACCACCGCGGCACTGCGCTTCCTTCGCCTGCACGTCTAGGACATCGACATCCTGCCCCACGCGCCCCCCTGCG
>CAJYBQ010000209.1 GCA_913064755.1 uncultured Alphaproteobacteria bacterium | reverse complement strand
AACTTGTGGCCAATCATGTCTTCGGTCACCAGCCCGGGCAGGAACTTGTGCCCGTTGTAAACACCGAATGTCAGGCCGACAAACTGCGGCAGAATGGTCGAACGACGTGACCAGATCTTGATAACGTCACTACGGCCGGATGCGCGCGACGTTTCCGCCTTCTTCAGCAGATAACGGTCGACAAACGGACCTTTCCAAATTGAACGTGCCACGGTTCGCTTCTTCCTTCTTTTCGGAGTGCCGACACGTTGCGGTCACCCCATTTCGTCCACCCAGCCACCGGCGCCGGGAACCCGGCGCCAGGCATCAAAGACCGATGCCTATTTCTTGTTCTTGTGGCGGCTGCGCATGATGTACTTGTCCGTGCCCTTGTTCGAACGCGTCCGGGCACCCTTCGTCGACTTGCCCCACGGCGTAACCGGATGGCGACCACCGGAAGTCCGGCCCTCACCACCACCGTGCGGATGATCCACCGGGTTCATCGCCACGCCGCGAACGGAAGGACGCTTGCCCAGCCAGCGCTTGCGGCCGGCCTTGCCCAGCTTGATGTTCTGCTGGTCCGGATTGCTCACCGCACCAACGGTCGCCATGCATTCGCCCCGGACCATCCGCTGCTCGCCCGAAGAGAGGCGAAGCTGCGCATAACCGGAATCCTTGCCGATCAGCTGTGCGTACGTACCAGCAGAACGTGCGATCTGGCCACCCTTTTCGGGCTTCAGCTCGACATTATGAATAACGGTACCCACCGGCATGTTGCGCAGCGGCATCGCATTGCCCGGTTTGATGTCGCAGCGCTCGCCGGAAATGATCTTGTCACCGGCAACCAGGCGCTGCGGCGCCAGGATGTAGGCCTGCTCACCGTCATCGTAATTGATCAGCGCGATGAAGGCGGTCCGGTTCGGATCGTATTCAAGGCGTTCGACCGTGCCGACGACGTCGAACTTGCGACGCTTGAAATCGACCATGCGATAGCGGCGCTTGTGCCCGCCACCGATGCGCCGCGCGGTGATGCGACCGGTATTGTTGCGACCACCCTTTTTCGTCAGCCCCTCGGTCAGGACCTTGACGGGCCCGCCCTTGTGAAGCTGCGACCGGTCGACCAGGACCAGGTTACGCCGCGACGGCGTCGTCGGATTGAATTTCCTGAGTGCCATGCTGTCAGAGCCCCGTCGTCACATCGATTGAATGGCCATCAACCAGCGTCACAACGGCTTTCTTGACGTCCGGACGACGGCCGCGACGGCCCCGGAACATCTTTGTCTTGCCCTTGGTGATCAGCGTGTTGACACCCTTTACCTCGACCTTGAACAGCGTCTCGATCGCTGCCTTGATCTCCGGCTTGGTGGCATCGTTGGCCACACGGAACACAACCTGGTTGTGTTCCGAGACATTCGTCGCCTTTTCGGTAATCACCGGGCTCAGAATGATGTCGTAATAGCGTTCCAGGCTCATGACAGGCGGGCCTCCAGCGCTTCAACCGCGGACCGGGTCAGCACCAGGTGCTCCCGACGCAGGATGTCATACACATTGGCACCCTGCTGCGGCAGAACGTCGATCAGCGGAATGTTGCGTGCCGCACGAACGAAGTTCTCGTTCACATCGGTGCCGTCGATGATCAGGGCCGAACTCAGACCCAGACCCTTCAGCTTGGCAACCAGGACGCGGGTCTTGCCCTCGTCCAGTACTGCCTGATCCAGAACGATCAGCTTCTCGCTGGCAACCTTGGAAGACAGCGCGTGCAGCATGGCAAGACGCCGGACCTTCTTCGGCAGATCGTGGGCATGGCTGCGAACCTGCGGACCATGCGCGACACCACCGCCGCGATGCTGCGGTGCCTTCCACGAACCCTGGCGGGCGCGGCCCGTGCCCTTCTGCTTGAACGGCTTCGCACCGGTGCGGGCAATCTCGTGACGCCCCTTCACCTTGTGCGTACCGGCGCGGCGCTTGGCCAGCTGGTAACGCACCATGCGATGCAGAAGATCCTGACGCGGCTCCAGCCCGAAGATCGCATCGTTGAGATCGATCTCGCCGGCTTCGGCGTTCTCCAGGTTGATGACCTTGGTCTGCATGGTCATTCGCCCTCCGTTTCCGTCGCCGGTGCCTCGGCCGGGGCCGCATCAGCTGCGGTCTCGTCCGTTGCTGCGGCGGACGCCACGACCGAACCCGGGTACGGGGCCGTGTCGGGACGCGCCTTCTTCACCGCGTCGCGGATCAGAACCCAGGAACCACGGGCACCGGGAACGCCGCCCTCGACCATGACCAGGCCGCGTGCAACGTCGGTCCGGACCACTTTCAGGTTCTGCAGCGTTACCCGCGCATCACCCATGTGACCGGCCATCTTCTTGCCCTTGAACACCTTGCCGGGATCCTGGCACTGCCCCGTCGAGCCATGGCTGCGATGCGAGACCGACACACCGTGACTGGCACGCAGGCCAGAGAAGTTGTGCCGCTTCATCGCACCGGCAAAGCCCTTGCCGATGGACGTGCCAACCACGTCGACCTTCTGACCATCAACGAAATGGTCGGCCGAAAGCTCGGCCCCCACGTCGATGAAGGCGTCATCGGCCACGCGGAATTCCGCCAGTTTCTGTTTCGGTTCAACCTGCGCCTTCGCAAAGTGACCGCGCATCGGCTTGATGGTGTTCTTCACCTTAGCCTTGCCGGCACCAAGCTGCAGCGCCTGATAACCATCACGCTCCGCCGTGCGGTGAGCCACCACCTGGCAGGAGTCAATCTGAAGCACCGTCACCGGAAGATGGCCGCCGTCTTCACCGAAGACGCGGGTCATGCCCAGCTTGCGTGCAATAAGACCGGTACGCATCGTGTCCAATCCCATCCTTACAGCTTGATCTCGACATCAACACCGGCGGCCAGGTCGAGCTTCATCAGCGCGTCCACGGTCTGGGGTGTCGGCTCGACAATGTCGAGCAGCCGCTTGTGAGTCCGGATCTCGAACTGCTCGCGCGACTTCTTGTCAATGTGCGGCGAACGCAGCACGGTGAATTTCTCGATACGAGTCGGAAGCGGGACGGGTCCACGGACCTGCGCGCCTGTGCGCTTGGCCGTGTTGACGATCTCGCTCGTCGACTGGTCAAGTACCCGGTGATCGAAGGCCTTCAGCCTGATCCGGATATTCTGACTGTCCATGTCACCCTTCCCTCAATCAAACAGCAGCGCCACCGGACACAGCGTCCGGTGGCGGTCTTGGTCAAATACAGTTACGCGATGATCTGCGCGACGACGCCCGCGCCGACGGTACGACCGCCTTCACGAATGGCGAAACGCAGACCCTCGTCCATCGCGATCGGGTTGATCAGCTCGACGATCACCGCGATGTTGTCGCCCGGCATCACCATCTCCGTGCCTTCCGGCAGTTCGATGACACCCGTCACATCCGTCGTCCGGAAGTAGAACTGCGGACGATAGTTGCCGAAGAACGGCGTGTGACGCCCGCCCTCTTCCTTCGTCAGGATGTAGGCTTCGGCCTTGAACTTCGTGTGCGGCGTGATCGAACCCGGCTTGGCCAGAACCTGGCCACGCTCCACGTCCTCGCGACCGACACCACGCAGCAGCGCGCCGATGTTGTCGCCCGCCTCGCCCTGGTCCAGCAGCTTGCGGAACATCTCGACGCCCGTGCAGATCGTCTTGCGGGTGTCGCGGATGCCGACGATCTCGACTTCCTCGCCAACCTTGACGACGCCGCGCTCGACGCGACCCGTGACAACCGTGCCGCGACCCGAGATCGAGAACACGTCCTCGATCGGCATCAGGAAGGCCTGGTCCTTCGGGCGTTCCGGCTGCGGGATGTAGGCATCGACCGCCGCCATCAGTTCCAGGATCGCGTTCTTGCCGATTGCCTCGTCGCGACCTTCGACCGCCGCCAGGGCAGAGCCCTTCACGATCGGAATGTCGTCGCCCGGGAAATCATACGAGGACAGAAGCTCGCGAATCTCGAGCTCGACCAGCTCCAGAAGCTCTTCGTCGTCGACCTGGTCGACCTTGTTCATGAACACGACAAGCGCCGGCACACCGACCTGGCGTGCAAGCAGGATGTGCTCGCGCGTCTGCGGCATCGGGCCATCGGCCGCCGAAACAACCAGGATGCCGCCGTCCATCTGCGCGGCACCCGTGATCATGTTCTTCACGTAGTCGGCATGACCCGGGCAATCGACGTGGGCGTAGTGACGGTTCTCCGTCTCGTATTCCACGTGAGCCGTCGAGATCGTGATCCCGCGCGCCTTCTCCTCAGGTGCCGCGTCAATGTCGGCATATGCCTTCGCCGTCGCACCGCCGGACTCCGCAAGCACCATCGTGATCGCTGCAGTCAGTGTCGTCTTGCCATGGTCAACGTGACCAATCGTGCCAACATTGCAATGCGGCTTCGTACGCTCAAACTTCTCTTTGGCCATCTCTCTATTCTCCGGCTCGCAAGAGTGTCAGATAATTGTTCAAGTCTCGTTCCTGCCCCGAGGGGCCGGAGTTAGATATCAGCCCTGGATCAGGCCAGCTTCGCGATCACCTCGTCGGAGACGCTCTGCGGCACCTGCTCGTAATGGTCGAACTGCATCGTGAACTGGGCACGCCCCTGGGTCATCGACCGCAGCGTGTTCACGTAACCGAACATGTTGGCCAGCGGGACCATGGCGCCGATGACCGTGGCGTTGCCACGCGGCTCCGACCCGGTTACCTGGCCACGGCGGCTGTTCAGGTCGCCCATCACGTCACCAACGAAGTCTTCCGGCGTCACCACCTCGACCCGCATCATCGGCTCGAGCAGCTTCGCGCCGGCCTTCGGGGCAAGCTCCCGGAACGCGGCGCGGGCCGCGATCTCGAAGGCCAGAACCGAGGAGTCGACGTCATGGCTGGCACCGTCGATCAGGGTTGCCTGCACGTCGATGATCGGGAAACCGGCAAGAACACCGGATTCGACGACCGACTTCAGACCCTTTTCGACGCCCGGGATGTATTCACGGGGCACCGAGCCGCCGACAACCTTGCTCTCGAACTGGAAACCGGACCCCGGCTCACCCGGCTCCAGCACCAGCTTGATGCGTGCGAACTGGCCCGAACCACCGGTCTGCTTCTTGTGGGTGTAGTCGATCTCGGCCTGGCGCGTCAGCGTTTCACGATATGCCACCTGCGGCGCGCCGATGTTCGCCTCGACCTTGAACTCGCGCTTCATGCGATCGATCAGGATGTCGAGATGCAGTTCGCCCATGCCCTTGAGCACAGTCTGGCCGGTCTCGTGATCGGTCGTGACACGGAAGGACGGATCCTCCTGCGCCAGCCGCGCCAGGGCCTGGCCCATCTTCTCGTGGTCGGCCTTGGTCTTCGGCTCGACCGCGATCTCGATGACCGGATCCGGGAATTCCATGGCTTCGAGCACGACCGGACGCAGCGGATCGCAGAGCGTGTCGCCCGTCGTCGTGTCCTTCAGCCCGGCAATGGCGATGATGTCACCGGCCATGGCCTCTTTCACGTCTTCGCGGTCGTTGGCATGCATCATCAGCATGCGGCCGATGCGCTCGCGCTTGTCCTTGACGGAGTTCAGCACCGATCCGCCACTCTCCACACGACCGGAATAGACGCGGCAGAAGGTCAGCGAGCCGACGAACGGGTCGGCCATGATCTTGAAGGCCAGCGCAGAGAAGGGCTCGTCATCGGAACTGTGGCGAACCACTTCCGTATCCGGGTCACCAACCTTGGAGCCGCGAATGTCGGCAACATCGGTCGGGGCCGGCATGTAATCGACAACGGCGTCGAGCAGCGGCTGCACGCCCTTGTTCTTGAACGCCGTGCCACAGAGCACCGGGATCAGCTTGCCGGCCATCACGCCCTTGCGGATCAGCGCACGGATCGCGTCGGCATCGGGCTCGACACCCTCCAGGTAAGCCGTCATGGCCGCATCGTCGAACTCGACAGCTGCCTCGATCATGGCTTCCCGGTAGGACGCGGCCTTGTCGGCCAGGTCGGCAGGGATCTCGGTGTATTCGAACTCGGCGCCGAGGGTTTCTTCCTTCCAGATGATCGCCTGGTTGCCGATCAGATCGACAACACCGACGAACTCGGCTTCGGAGCCGATCGGCAGCTGCAGCGGCACCGGAATGCAGCCGAGGCGATCAACCATCATCTCGACGCAGCGATAGAAGTCCGCACCCATGCGGTCCATCTTGTTGACGAAGCACATGCGCGGAACGCGGTACTTGTCGGCCTGGCGCCAGACGGTCTCCGTCTGCGGCTCGACACCGGCAACGGCGTCGAACACGGCAACCGCGCCATCAAGCACGCGCAGGCTGCGCTCCACTTCGATCGTGAAGTCCACATGGCCCGGCGTATCGATGATGTTGATACGGTGGTCACGCCAGAAACAGGTGGTCGCAG
>CAJYBQ010000208.1 GCA_913064755.1 uncultured Alphaproteobacteria bacterium | reverse complement strand
TGCATGCGCGTGTCTGTGCGATGGGATCCAGCGGGCGGCTTTTGGCGGCCCGGTTTTCTTGTGGGCTTTATTTCATGCATGCCCCACTGGATCAGGCGCGCGGTTCAGACTGTCAGATTTTGGTTGTCCTGGTTGATGCAGGGAAAACCGCCCGGTTCGGCGGTTCAGGCGTCATCCAGCCATCTCTCCTGCTCAGGGCAGGCCAGGACACGACCGGCACCGGGGCATCGGCATGCCCCGACCGGCAGGCAATGAAGGATTGATATGACTGAAGTGAGCACTCCCGAGACCAAGGCCAAGGCTGCGCCCCGCAAGAAGAAGGCGAAGCTGGAATTCCAGGCCAATGACTATGTTGTCTATCCGTCGCACGGCGTTGGCATGATCACCGCCGTCGAGGACCAGGAAATCTCCGGCTTCAAGCTGCAGCTTTTCGTCATCGACTTCCCGCATGAGAAGATGACCCTGCGCGTGCCTGTCACCAAGGCCACCGCAACGGGCATGCGCGCCCTCGCCTCCACCAAGCTGATGAAGCAGGCGATGGACACGCTGAAGGGCCGCGCCCGCGTCAAGCGCACCATGTGGTCGCGCCGGGCACAGGAATACGAAGCCAAGATCAATTCCGGCGACCCGGTCTCGATCGCGGAGGTCGTGCGCGACCTGCACCGCAACGAGGACCAGCCGGACCAGTCCTATTCGGAACGCCAGATCTACGAAGCCGCCAAGGAACGGCTGACCCGTGAACTGGCCGCGGTCGAGAAGATCGACCACGAGAACGCCGAAGAGAAACTGAACCGCTTCCTCGCCGCCTGACCTTCTGGCGACAGGGTGATACGAAAAAGGGCCGGAGCATTGCTGCTCCGGCCCTTTTTCGTTCAACCGCATCCACCTGCCCCGGGGCAGCCAACCGGGCAGGACGCGGTGGCGTTCCCGGTTGCGGATCGCCGATCCTACTCGTCTTCGCGTCCGGCGATCTCGCGACCGATGAAGTCCTCGAAATCGGCGGCCTCTCGGAAGTTGCGATAGACCGAAGCGAAGCGGACATAGGCGACCTGGTCGATGCTGGCCAGGGCCTGCATGACCAGCTCGCCGATGCGCACGGAATCGATCTCGGATTCACCGGAGCTTTCCAGCTGGCGGACAATCGCGTTGATCATCCGCTCCACCCGTTCCGGATCGACAGGCCGCTTGCGGATGGCGATGTCGATGGAACGGGCGAGCTTGTCGCGATCGAACGGGGTGCGCTGCCCGTTCTTCTTCACCACCGTCAGGTCGCGCAGCTGAATGCGCTCGAACGTCGTGAAACGCCCGCCACAGCCCGAACAGGACCGCCGCCTGCGGATCGCCGTATTGTCCTCCGTCGGGCGCGAGTCCTTCACCTGCGTATCGGCATTCTGGCAGTAGGGACAGCGCATGACGGTGGTTCCTTCAGGTTCTTCGTTCTTGACCGGGACTTCGCGGCTCCGCGAATCCCTCAGAGAATACCCTTGGTGTAGATCGGATGCCGAGCACAGAGTGCCTGGACCTCTTCGCGGGCCCTGGCTTCCGCCGCGCCATTGTCACCGTTGGAGGCGGCATAGCCTTCCAGCACGTCGGCGATCAGGTTCCCGACCTGGGTGAAATCGTCCGTGTCGAAGCCGCGCGTGGTACCGGCCGGGGTGCCGAGCCGCACGCCGGAGGTGATCATCGGCTTCTCCGGATCGAAGGGGACGCCGTTCTTGTTGCAGGTCATGTTGGCGTTTTCCAGCGTGCGTTCCGCGTCCCGGCCGGTGACACCCTTGGAACGCAGATCGACCAGCATCAGGTGCGTGTCGGTACCGCCGGAGACGATGTCGAAGCCACGCGCGACCAGCGATGCGGCCAGGGCATGGGCATTGTCCACGACCTGCTTCGAATAGACCTTGAAGTCGGGCCTGAGTGCCTCGCCGAAGGCCACTGCCTTGGCGGCGATGACATGCATCAGCGGCCCGCCCTGCAGCCCGGGGAAGACCGCGGAGTTGATCTTCTTGCCCAGGGCGTCATCACGGCTGAGCACCATGCCGCCGCGCGGTCCGCGCAGCGTCTTGTGCGTCGTGGTCGTCGCGACATCGGCATAGTCGAGCGGGTTCGGGTGCACCCCGCCGGCCACCAGGCCCGCGAAATGGGCCATGTCGACCATGAACAGGGCACCGACCTCGTCGGCAATCTCCCGGAAGCGGGCGAAATCGATGAAGCGCGGATAGGCGGACCCGCCCGCGATGATCAGCTTCGGCCTGTGTTCCTTCGCCAGCCGCTCGACCTCGTCGAAGTCGATGCGGGCATCCTCGCGGCGCACACCGTACTGCACGGCATCGAACCACTTGCCCGACTGGTTAGGCGGCGCGCCGTGGGTCAGGTGCCCGCCCGCGGCCAGCGACATGCCCATGAAGGTGTCACCCGGCTTCAGCAGGGCCTGGAAGACCGCCTGGTTGGCCTGCGCGCCGGAATGCGGCTGCACGTTGGCGAACGAGCAGTCGAACAGCTTGCAGGCACGCTCTATGGCCAGCGCTTCCGCCACGTCGACATATTCGCAACCACCGTAATAGCGACGGCCGGGATAGCCTTCCGCATACTTGTTGGTCATCACGGAGCCCATGGCGCGCACCACGGCCGGGCTGGCGATGTTCTCCGACGCGATCAGCTCGATCTGGCTCTGCTGGCGGTCGAATTCGTCCTTGATGGCGTTGAACACGTCCGGGTCCTCGCGGTCGTTATCTGCTGACCAGATGGCTTCGCCCGCGGCAGTGGCGACCATGTTCATGTGTCCTGCTCCCGTGAAGCTGTCGATGTCGGGCCTCAGCCCAGCTTGTCCACGCGCCGCTGATGCCGGCCACCGGCAAACGGCGTGTCCAGAAATGCCCGCACGCAATCCCGCGCGGTCTCCACGCCGATCACCCGTGCCCCCAGGGCCAGGATATTGGCGTCATTGTGCTCCCGCGACAGACGCGCGGTGGTGCTGTCGTGACATAGCGCGGTGCGCGCGCCGGGCACGCGGTTCGCGGCAATGGAAATTCCGATGCCGGTGCCGCAGACGAGCACGCCCAGTTCGGCCCGCCCCGCCGCTATCGCCTCGCCGGCCGTGCGCCCGAAATCCGGATAGTCCACCGAATCGAGGCTGTTCGTGCCCAGGTCGAGCACGTCATGGCCCTGTTCGACCAGGTCGGCCCTCAGGGCCTCCTTCAACTCGAACCCGGCATGGTCGGAGGCCACGGCGATCTTGGACATGGGCGATTCCCGGTGCGGCAGCGATCAGAAGCAGATCAGAAGCCGCGCTGTTACCACATCTGGTACTCCGTCGCCAAGCGCTGCCTATGCGACATGTGGGGGCGCGGGGGCATTCGGTTGCGCCATGCCCCCTTCCCCGGTTTATCATCTCCCCCGCTGCTGCCTGTTCCGGGCTTCAGGTACCAACGGGGGAGGAAGACGTGGGCGTCTACACGCACGAACACCAGGAAATCATGCGCTCGGCCAGGAAGCTGATTGCCGAGGAGATCAATCCCCATGTCGACGGCTGGGAGGCAGAGGGTGCCTTTCCCGCGCACGAAGTCTTCCGCAAGTTCGGCGAGATGGGTTTCCTCGGCATTCACAAGCCGGTGGAATACGGCGGGCTGGGCCTGGACTACTCCTACAACCTGGCATTCGCAGAGGCCCTGGGAAGCATCGATTGCGGCGGCGTGCCGATGGCGCTGGGCGTGCAGACCGACATGGCCACGCCCGCCCTGGCCAGGCACGGGTCGGACGAATTGCGCCGCGAATTCCTCGCCCCGGCGATCTCGGGCGAGATGGTCACCTGCATCGGCGTCTCGGAACCCGGTGCCGGGTCCGATGTCGCCTCGCTGAAGAGCTGGGCGCGCAAGGATGGCGACGACTACGTCATCAACGGCCAGAAGATGTGGATCACCAATTCGTTCCAGGCCGACTACATGGTCATGCTGGTGAACACCGATCCCGACGGGGCAGTGCATCGCAACAAGTCCCTCGTGGTCGTGCCGATGGACACGCCGGGGGTCACCCGGGCGAAGAAGCTCGACAAGATGGGCATGCATTCCTCCGACACCGGCCTGATCTTCTTCGAGGACGTGCGGGTGCCGCAGCGCCACCGCATCGGTGACGAGAACAAGGGCTTCACCTACCAGATGCAGCAGTTCCAGGAAGAACGCATGTGGGCCGTCGCATCCGGCATCACCGGCCTGCAGAAGGCCATCGACCAGACCATCGAGTACACCGGCCAGCGCATGGTCTTCGGCAAGCCGCTGCTGGACAACCAGGTCATCCACTTCCGCATGGCCGAACTGCAGACCGAGGTCGAACTGCTGCGCAGCCTGATGTACCGCTGCATCGAGGAATACACGGCGGGCGAGGATGTCACCCGCCTCGCCTCCATGGCCAAGCTGAAGACCGGGCGCCTGAAGCGCGAGGTCTACGACAGCTGCCTGCAGTACTTCGGCGGCATGGGCTTCATGAACGAAACCCCGATCAGCCGCATGTACCGCGACGGCCGCCTCGCCTCCATCGGCGGCGGTGCCGACGAGGTCATGCTGTCGATCATCTGCAAGAGCATGGGCATCCTGCCCGGCAAGCGAGACTAGGTCCCGGCCGCCCGCCGGTTCCTAGATCTCCACCACCACCTTGCCCACTGCCTTGCCACTGGTCAGGCGTTCATGGGCCCTGCCGACATCGGCCAGGCCGAACTGCTGGTCATCGAGCAGGGGCTTCAGTGCACCGGCATCCACGATCTCGCCGAGCTGCGCGAGAATGGCACCATGTGCCTCCCGCCCGTGATCGTGCAGCATGGGGATCAGCATGAAGACGACATGCAGCGACAGGCCCTTGAAATGGGCCGGCGACAGATCCAGCTCCAGCATGGCCACCGTTGTCGCGACCTGGCCGTTCAGTGCCGCCGCCTCGAAGGATTTCGACATGTTGGCACCGCCAACGGAATCGAAGACCACGTCGAAGCCGGCAGAGCTGGTGTGCCTGTCCACATAGTCGGCAACCTGCTCGCGGGTGTAATCGATCGCCGTGGCACCGTAGCCCCGGATGATGTCCATCGCCTTCTCGCCGGCGCCCGTTGCATAGACGTCGGCACCGAAATGCTTCGCCAGCTGCACGGCGACGTGACCAACGCCCCCCGTACCGCCATGCACCAGGACCTTCTGGCCCGCCTGCACGTGCGAACGCTGCAATCCTTCGAAGGCGGTGATGGCCACCAGCGGCAATGCCGCGGCTTCGCGCATCGAAAGGGACTTCGGCTTGTGCGCGATCAGTCTGGCGTCGGCCAGCATGTATTCGGCAAGCGCGCCCTGCAGGTCCGCAAGCCCGCCGGCGCAGCCATAGACCTCGTCACCTGCGGCGAAGCCGGTGACCCCCTCGCCGACCGCCTCGACCGTACCGGCGAAATCCATCCCCAGCACTGCGGGCAGATCGGGCGCCAGCGGCAGGTTCACCTGGCCCAGCTTGCGGATCATGGTGTCCACGGTGTTCACGCTGGTTGCCGCAATACGGACCAGCACATGGCCAGCCGCCACGACGGGTCGGGGCAGCTCGGTCAGCTGGAACTCGGCATTGTCGCCATATGCGTCGAGAATCATTGCCTTCATCGGAGGTCTCCACAGGTTTGTCTGGATGACGCCCAACATATTTTTTCTGCTCGGGATATAAACACGCCGAATTCGGAATCAGTTTTCGCTTCTGGAATATAAAAGGCTGGCCCCGTGCGGGCCTTCGGGCCAGACGGTATCCGGCGGTCATCTTTCCCAAAGGGGCGGATCACCGATCTTCTCGAGCAGAAAATCGATCAGGACCCGGACCTTGGCGTTCAGGACGTTCGACTTCGGGTAGACCAGCCAGATCGCGGAACGGTCCTCGATCTCGTGATCCGGCAGGACCTGGACAAGCGAACCGTCGCGGAGTTCCGCGTGAACACTCCATATGGAATTCATCGAGATGCCGGCCCCGGCGCGGGTCGCGACCCTCATGCTGGTGCCATCATCGCAGGCCACCCGCCATCCGGCGCCTGACGGAGGAAAGGTATCGGCTGATCCGGCACCGGGCACCGACAGCCTTCGCGACGGTCCGCCCGCGTATACCAGCAGCCTGTGGGCAGCCAGGTCTTCGGGATGAACCGGTACCCCGTGACGCGCCAGGTAATCCGGTGATGCACACAGGATGCGCCTGTCCGGTGCCAGCTTCCTTGCCCTGAGACTGCTTTCCTCGATGGCGTAATTGCGCAAGGCCAGGTCGAAGCTGCCATCGATCAGGTTGACCTGGGTATCCGACAATCTCAGCTCGAGATTGACGCGGGGATAGCGCTCCAGGAACTCGCCGAGGAAAGGCGCGATGAAGAGCTGGGCGAACGAACTGGACGCCGCGA
>CAJYBQ010000207.1 GCA_913064755.1 uncultured Alphaproteobacteria bacterium | reverse complement strand
GGATGGCGCGGCCGGGCGGACCGCTGGCCGTCGTCAGGTTCCACAGCCTGGAAGACCGCATGGTGAAGCGTTTCCGGGGGCCGCGGGGCGGCTTCAGCCCCGGCGCGTCGCGTCACCGCCCGGTGCTGGTGGAAGCGCCCGCCCCGTCGTTTCGCCTGATGAGCCGCGGCACCTTCAAGGCCGGCGAGGCCGAGATCGAGGCCAATCCCCGCTCCCGGTCCGCGCGGATGCGCCTGGCCGAGCGCCTGGATGCCCCGGCCTGGCCGCCGCACGAGGGCTTCGAGGAGCTGGCAGCATGAATCGCCTGTTCCTGGCCCTGGCCCTGATCGTCGCCGCCGTTGCCATCATCGCAGTCTACGAGAGCGAGCGCCGCTATGACGCCGCCGAGGACCATGCCCTGAAGCTGGAGCGCGAGATCGCGGCTACCCGGCGCGAGATCCACGTGCTGGACGTCGAGTGGAGCTACCTGACCCGGCCCGAGCGGCTGCAGCAACTGGCAGAGGCGCATCTGCCGCTGGCTCCCGCATCTGCTGTCCGGATGATCGGCAGCGACGTCGATCTTCAGGCGGCACTGGATGCCATGAGCGGTGTCGAAGTGGCGAAGGGGACGGTGGAGCCATGAACCGCACCCTGTTCGACCGTCGGCCCGGTGCCGAACTGGCGCAAAGCGATCTGCAGCGCCCGCTGCCGGGTGGTGACATCACCCGCGTCCGGCGTCGGCTGACCATGCTGGGGCTGGCATTCGCGATCGGTTTCACCGGCCTGTCCATCCGCGTCGTCCACCTGTCCAAGCCCGACCTGGGGCGGGGCATGGCGGCGGAGGCGGCGACCATCGATGTTGCCCCGGAACTGCCTGCCAAGTGGCGCCGCCGCACGTCGATCACCGATCGGGATGGCCAGTTGCTGGCGGTTGATCTGCCGACACAGGCGCTGTCCATCGAGACCCGCAAGGTGCGCAGGCCCGTGCGGCTGTCGCGACAACTGGCCGAAGCGCTGGGCGACACGACGCCGGAAGAGGTGCAGGCGCGGCTGGCGAAGGCGCGGGGCGTGCTCTGGCTGCGCTGGCGCCTGACGCCGGACCAGGTGGCAGCGATCATGGCCGTCGGCGACCCGTCCATCGACCTGGTGCCCGCGGTGACGCGCAGCTATCCCACCGGTTCCCTGACCGCGCATGTGGTCGGTTTCATGGACTCCGAACGCCAGGGCCGTGCCGGGCTGGAACGCGGTGTGCAGGAGCAGTTGCTGGACCCCGAGATGCCGCCGGTGCAGTCGTCGCTTCACCTCGGCGTGCAGCACATCATGCGCAGCGAACTGGCCCGGGCCATCGACACGTTCTCGGCCATCGGCGGCGCGGCGCTGGTGATGGACATCCACAACGGCGAGATCCTGTCCATGGTCTCCTTGCCGGACTTTGATGCGAACGTGCGCGACTCCATGCGCGAAGACGCCTTCTTCAACCGCGCCACCTACGGCCGCTACGAGATGGGTTCCACGTTCAAGACCTTCACCGCGGCGCTGGCGCTGGAAGCGGGCAAGCGGCTGAGCGACGGCTACGATGCCACCGATCCGATCAAGGCCGGCCGGTTCCGCATTCGCGATCACCACGCCAAGCAGCGCTGGATGACGGTTGCCGAGATCTTCAAGTATTCGTCCAACATCGGTGCCGCCAAGATCGCGGTCGATATCGGGACGGAGGCGCAGCAGGACCTGTTGCGCTCCATCGGCCTGCTGGACCGTCCCGAACTGGAGATCCCCGAGGTCGTCAGCCCGCAGTTGCCACGCCGGTGGAACGAACTGGAGACCATGACGATTGCCTTCGGGCACGGCCTTTCCGTGTCGCCGCTGCAACTGGCGTCGGCGATCGGGGCCATGGTCAATGGCGGCAATTACGTCGAGCCGACCTTGCTGAAGCGGTCACCGGCGAACCCCGCGACCGTGCGTCGGGTGATCGCGGAGCGCACGTCCGAGAACATTCGCAAGCTGCTGCGCCTGGTGGTTGCCGATGGCACGGGGCGCAGTGCCGCCGCGCCCGGCTACATGGTGGGTGGAAAGACAGGCACGGCGGAGAAGGCCATCGCCAAGGGCTATGCCCGCAAGCGCCTGATCACGTCCTTCGTCGCCGCATTTCCCATGCACGCGCCGCGCTATGTCGTGCTCGCCATGCTGGATGAGCCGAAGGGCACGAAGGAAACCTTCAATTACATCACCGCGGGCTGGAACGCCGCGCCGACCGTCGGGCGCATGATCCCACGCATCGCGCCGCTGCTCGGCGTCGTGCCGGTGGATGAGCTCGACCCGGAAATCCAGCGCGTGATGGCCCTGCCGCCGTCTGCCGACCCGCTGGCCCGGCCGAAGAAGGGGGCGCGCGATGCGACTCTCTGACCTGGCGGGTGAGAAGGCGGCCTTGCACGGTGCGCTGGAGATCACGGGCCTGACCGCCGACAGCCGCGATGTCCGGCCCGGATACCTGTTCGCGGCGCTGGCCGGCACGCAGACCGACGGCGCGCGCTTCATCGCGGACGCGGTGACCAATGGCGCGGCCGCCATATTGTCCGAACAGGCGCTTGATGCCCCGGTACCCGTCATTGTCAGCGACGATGCCCGTCGCTGTCTTGCCCGCATGTCGGCGCGGTTCTTCGGTGCGCAGCCGGAAACCGTTGTCGCGGTGACCGGTACGAGCGGCA
This sequence comes from uncultured Alphaproteobacteria bacterium, assembly GCA_913064755.1. Lineage (GTDB taxonomy): Bacteria > Pseudomonadota > Alphaproteobacteria > Minwuiales > Minwuiaceae > Minwuia. The sequence continues at coordinate 3,752 of CAJYBQ010000207.1, read as the reverse complement.
AGTCGTCCATTGTCTGGTTCCTGCGGCAGATATGGGTCCGCCTGGGCCTGCGCGCCGCCAGCCTCGGCACCCTGGGCGTGCAGGGGCCGGACGGGTTCTCCGCCGGGTCGCTGACCACGCCGGACCCCGTTGCGCTGCATCGCGACATCGCGGCGCTGGCCCGTGCCGACGTGACCCACCTGGCGCTGGAGGCATCGAGCCACGGCCTGGTGCAGCGTCGGCTTGACGGCCTGCGTCTTTCGGCTGGCATCTTCACCAATCTCGGCCATGACCACCTGGACTATCACCGGGACCGGGCGGATTACCTGCAGGCCAAGCTGCGCCTGTTCAGGGACCTGCTGCCCGATGGCGCGCCGGCCGTGATCAACAATGATGATCCGCTTGCGGCAGACGTGATCGCCGCCGCGCGCGACGCCGGGCTGCGGGTCGTCACCTATGGCAGGGATGCCGCCGACTTCGTCTGGTCGATCCAGCAGTCGCGCCTGGACGGGCAGACCATCAGCATCGCCCATGCGGGCGACGAACAGACCGTCGACATACCCCTGATCGGGGCCTTCCAGGCGGAGAACGTGACCGCTGCGCTGGCCCTCACCGTTTCCCTCGGCTCCGCGTTCCGGGGGAGCATGGCGGCGTTGCCCGAGCTTGAGGGGGCGCCCGGTCGTCTGCAACTCGCCGGGTCGAAGGGCAACGCCGCCGCTTTTGTCGATTATGCCCACAAGCCCGATGCGCTGGCGGCCGTGCTGGCCACGCTGCGCCCGCTGTGTCCCGGGCGTCTGATCGTGGTGTTCGGCTGCGGCGGTGACAGGGACACGCAGAAGCGCCCGATGATGGGCGCGATCGCGGCGCGTGATGCCGATATCGTCATCGTCACCGACGACAACCCGCGCGGCGAGGACCCGGCACGCATCCGCCGGGCCATCCTGGTTGCCTGCGCGCGGGGCATCGAGATTGCCGACCGTGCCGACGCCATCCGCCACGGCGTCGAACTGATGGCCGACGGCGACGTCCTGCTTGTCGCGGGCAAGGGACATGAAACAGGTCAGAAGGTCGGGAACGTGGTCCACCCGTTCGACGACATGGCCGTGACCCGCACAAGCCTGGGGGTGGCGGCATGACGATCTTGTGGACCGCGCAGGAAGCCGCAGCCGCCACGGATGGTGCAATCGCCGGGGCATGGGATGCCACGGGCGTTTCCATCGACAGCCGCACCGTTGCCCCGGGTGATCTCTTCATCGCGCTGGAAGGCCCGAACGCGGATGGTCATGACCATGTCGCGGCGGCGCTGGAAAAGGGCGCGGTTGCCGCGCTGGTGCATCGCGGGGTCGCGGGTGTCGACGTCTCGAAGCTGCTGCTGGTCAAGGACACGATGGCGGCGCTGCAGGCGCTGGGCCATGCGTCCCGCGCACGCACCACGGCACGGGTCATCGCGGTGACCGGGTCATGCGGCAAGACCGGCACAAAGGCCGCGCTGGCGCATTGCCTGGGTGTTTCGGGCGTGCGCGTGCACGCGTCGGAGAAGAGCTACAACAACCACTGGGGGGTTCCCCTGACCCTGGCGCGGATGCCGCGTGAAACAGAGGTCGCGGTGCTGGAGATCGGCATGAACCACCCGGGTGAGATCCGGGTCCTGACCGCCATGGCGCGTCCGGACGTTGCCGTGATCACCACGGTGGAGGCCGCGCACCTGGCCGCATTCCGCTCGGTGGACGAGATCGCGGATGCCAAGGCCGAGATTTTCGAGGGCGTGACATCCGGCGGTGCCGCGGTGCTGCCGGCCGACAATGCCTGTCATGGCCGGTTGCTGGACGCGGCGAAGGCTGCGGGCATCCAGCGGATCGTCGGCTTCGGTCAGGCGGAAGCCGCCGAGTACCGGGCCCTGCGCGCGGTGCTGAATGCCGAAGCATCCTGTATCGAGGCTGACCTGGCAGGCCGCCCGGCGGCGATCTGCGTCGGCATTCCCGGTCGGCACTGGATCAGCAATGCCCTGGCCGTGCTTGCCACCATAGACATGGTCGGCGGCGACATCGGCCGTGCCGCCCCGGCCCTGCGCAGCCTGGAGGCCGTGACCGGTCGCGGCGCCCGGATGAAGGTCGCCTTGCCCGGCGGTGGTGATTTCCTGCTGATCGATGACAGCTACAACGCCAATCCGGCCAGCGTCCGCGCCGCCATGTCCGTGCTGGGCGCTGCCGCGCCGGGCCAGGGCGGGCGTCGCGTCGCCATCCTGGGCGACATGCTGGAACTCGGGACAACGGCCACGGACCTGCATCGCGGGCTCGCCGCCGATGTCGTCGCTGCCGGTGTCGACGTTGCCCTGCTTTGCGGCGACGAGATGGCGTCACTGGCGGATGCGCTGCAGGGACAGGTCGGCACGATCGTGCACCGGCCGACCTCCGATGCGCTGATCGCCCTTGCGATCGAACAGGCACGGCGTGGCGACGTCGTGCTGGTGAAGGGCTCGCTGGGCAGCCGCATGGCTCCCGTCGTCACGGCCCTGAAGAACCTGGATGCCGCTGCGGATGCTCCGCGCGCGGCCCGCGGCTGAGGGGGCGAGGCGCACCATGCTCTATAACCTGCTGTTCCCGCTTGCCGACGAGTTCCAGGTCTTCAACCTGTTCCGTTACCTGACGTTCCGGACCGGGGGTGCCGTGATCACGGCCCTGCTGGTCAGCTTCATCGTCGGTCCCCGGTTCATTGCCTGGCTGAAGTCACGCCCGCGCTACAATCAGCCGATCCGCGATGACGGCCCGGCCAGTCACGTGATCACCAAGCAGGGCACGCCGACGATGGGCGGGTTCCTGATCCTGCTCGCGGTGACGGTCGCGACCCTGCTCTGGGCCGACCTGACCAATGCCTATGTCTGGATCGTCATGTTCGTGACGCTCAGCTTCGGCGTCATCGGCTTCATGGACGACTATGCCAAGGTCACGGGCGCATCCAGCAAGGGCCTGCGCGGCAAGACCAAGCTGGCCATCGAATTCGCGATCTGCCTGGTGGCGGTGCTCTGGCTCGGCGCGGTCTCGCCCGATGCACTGGAGAACCGGCTGGCCCTGCCGTTCCTCAAGAACGTGCTGATCGACCTTGGCTGGTTCTTCATCCCCTTCGCCATGTTCGTCATTGTCGGGTCCTCCAACGCGGTGAACCTGACCGACGGGCTGGACGGGCTGGCCATCGTGCCGGTGATGATCGCGGCGGGTACCTTTGCCCTGATCACCTATGTCACCGGCCACGCCATCTTCGCCAACTACCTGCAGATCCAGCACATCGCCGGTGCCGGGGAACTGGCCGTGCTGTGTGGCGCGCTGGTCGGCGCGGCGCTGGGCTTCCTGTGGTTCAACGCGCCCCCCGCCATGGTCTTCATGGGCGATACCGGCTCGCTCGCCCTGGGCGGGGCACTCGGCTCCATCGCTGTGGTGGTGAAGCATGAACTGGTGCTCGCCATCGTCGGCGGCCTGTTCGTGCTGGAGGCGGTCTCGGTCATTGTCCAGGTCGCCAGCTTCAAGACCACGGGAAAGCGCGTGTTCCGCATGGCCCCGCTGCATCATCACTTCGAACAGAAGGGATGGCAGGAAGCCACCATCGTCATCCGGTTCTGGATCATCGCCTTCATCCTGGCGCTGGTCGGCCTTGCCACGCTGAAGCTGAGGTAGGCCGATGATCCCGCTCACCATTCTGAAGGGGCAGACCCTGCTGGTACTGGGGCTGGGGCGCAGTGGCCTCGCCACGGTGACGGCAGCCGTCGCCGGTGGTGCGCG
>CAJYBQ010000206.1 GCA_913064755.1 uncultured Alphaproteobacteria bacterium | reverse complement strand
GGCGACGCCGCTCAACCCGCGCATGAAGTCGCCGGTCGCGCCGCCGAACGTGGGGGGTACCAGGCCGGGCCGCACGTCCACCAGCGGCAGGCCGAAGCGGGTGGCGAGGTCATGCGACAGGCCCGTGGCTCCCATCTTCGGGATCGACAGGCCACCCGTGGCGAGGATCAGCGCCGGGGCCTGGAACGTTCCACCGTCGGTCGAGACCTGGAAACCGTCCGTCCGGCTGACTTCCTGCACCTTGCAGTTCAGCCGGATATCCACCTGGCCGACAGCGCATTCGGCCAGCAGCATGTCGACGATCTGCCGGGCCGGGCCATCGCAGAAAAGCTGCCCCAGGGTCTTCTCGTGCCAGCCGATGCCGTGCCGTTCGACCAGGTCCAGGAAATCATGCTGCGTGTAGCGCGCAAGGGCCGACTTGGCGAAATGCCGGTTGGCGGACAGGAAGTTCTGCGCGGTGCAGCCCAGGTTGGTGAAGTTGCAGCGCCCGCCGCCGGAAATCAGGATCTTCTTGCCGACCTTCTCGGCGTGATCCAGCAACAGCACGCGCCGACCACGCTGCCCCGCCGTCAGGGCTGCCATCAACCCCGCCGCCCCGGCACCGAGGATGATGCAATCGAATGTCGCGTCTCTGCCCGGCATGCGGCCTCTCCGATTCAGTCCGGTGCGGTCTATACTTCTTTTGTCTTGCAAGCCATGGGGAGGAATACGATGAGCAGTCCGGTATGTGTACTGACCGGTGCCGGTGCAGGCACGGGAGCATCCATCGCGCGGCGTTTCGCGGCGGGCGGATATGGCGTTGCCATGCGGGCGCGGTCAGCGGAGCGGCTTGCGGAACTGGAAGCGGAGATCGAAGGGTCGAAGGGTTATGTCTGCGACGTCAGCGACATCGATGCCTTCAAGGAGACCCTTGCCCGCGTGAAGGCAGAGATGGGTGCGCCGAAGGCCGCGATCCACAACGCGGCCATGGGCGGTTCGCGCTTCGTGCTGGAAGGCGACCCGAAGAAGCTGGAGAAGATGTTCCGGGTCAACACGACGGCCCTGCTGGTGCTGGCGCAGGAAACCGCGCCGGACATGATCGCGGCGGGGGAGGGATCGATCATCGTCACCGGCAATACGGCGGCGTGGCGCGGCAAGCCGCATTTCTCCCACTTTGCCCCGACGAAGGCGGCGCAGCGGATCCTGGCCGAAGCCATGGCGCGCGATTTCGGGCCGCAGGGCATCCACGCCGCCTATGTCACCATTGACGCGGCCATCGATACGCCATGGACCCGTCCGTCGCTGTTTCCCAACAAGCCCGATGACTTCTTTGCGAAGCCTTCGGCCATCGCGGACGAGGTGTTTCACGTCGCCCATCAGGACCGGTCGGCCTGGACATTCTCCATCGTCGTCAGGCCGTTTGGCGAAGTCTGGTAGGAACTGCTGAATTTCGAGATCGCACAAGGTGGACGCATGGTCCGCCTGGTGTGAACGCGGGTTTCAGACTGTCACTCCGCCGCCTGGGCCTGATCGCCTGACGATGACGGCTTGCGGAAGTGGCGCAGCAGGTCGGCCTCCCGCTGCTTCGCGGTCTCGATATTGTGCTCCTTCACATGGCCGTAGCCACGGATGTCCTGCGGCACTTCCGCGATGACCTTCGCCATCGTGTGGTTGCCCGGGGTCAGGCCGTCGATCAGTTCGGCAATGGTCGCTTCGTATTCCCTGATCAGCGCGCGTTCCTGCCTGCGTTCCGCGGTATAGCCAAAGATGTCGAGGCGGGTGCCCCGCAGCCCCTTCATGCGGGCCAGCACGTGGAACACGGGCATGATCCAGCCACCGAACTCGATCTTCGACAGCTTGCCGGTTTCCGGGTCGGGCTTGCTGATGATCGGCGGAGCCAGGTGGAACTTCAGCTTGTAGTCGCCGTCGAACTGATTGCGCAGGTTCTGCCGGAACGTGCCGTCGGTATACAGCCGCGCGACCTCGTATTCGTCCTTGTAGGCCAGCAGCTTGTAGTAGTTGCGGGCCACGGCCTGGGCGAGCCCCGTTGCGCCGCCGGCCTTTTCCCGTTCGGCCCTGGCCACGTCGCGGACCAGTGCTTCGTAACGGTCGGCATAGGCCTTGTCCTGGTAGGCGGTCAGCAGGCCCCGGCGATGCGCGATGATGTCATCCAGATCGGTCAGCGGCTTCTTGAACGGCAGCACCTTGCTGGCTGCGGGCCTGGCGGCCAGTTCCACCTGTTCGATGTCATGCGCGGCCAGGCGACCCCAGTTGAAGGTTTCCTTGTTCATGCCGACGGCGACACCGTTCAGTTCGATGGCGCGCATCAGGGCATCATGTCCGACCGGCAGCTGCCCGCGCTGGAACGCGTAGCCCAGCATGAACAGGTTGGTGGCGATGGAATCCCCCAGCAGGGCAGTGGCAATGCGGGTGGCGTCGATGAATTCCGTCTGGTTGCCGCCAGCGGCTTCGCGAATGGTTTCCTCCAGCGCTGTCGGCCCGTACTTCAGATCGGGGTTCAGCGTGAACGCCGCCGTCGGGGCCAGGTGGCTGTTGATGATGGCGCGGGTCCCGCCCTTTTCCATCGTTTCGACGGCATTGTCCGATGCCGCGACAACCATGTCGCAACCCAGCACCAGGTTGGCCTTGCCCGATGCCACGCGCGCTGCGTGGATGTCCTCGGGGGCCTTGGCGATGCGCACATGGCTCATCACCGCGCCGTTCTTCTGCGCCAGTCCGGTATAGTCCAGAACGGACGTGCCCTTGCCTTCCAGGTGCGCCGCCATGCCCATCAGGGCACCGACGGTCAGCACGCCGGTACCACCGATGCCGGTGATGACCATGCCGAAGGGTTCCGCGTCGACGGAAGCGGTTTCGGGCATCGGCAGGTCGGCAAAGCGATCCTTGGCCGCCGCGCCACGTTCGGACTTCGCCGCCGCCCTGGGCTTGCGCAGACCGCCACCATGCACGGTGACGAAGCTGGGGCAGAAGCCGTTCACGCAGGAAAAGTCCTTGTTGCAGGACGACTGGTTGATCTTCCGCTTGCGGCCCAGTTCGGTCTCTGCGGGTTCGACGGACACGCAGTTTGATGCGACGGAACAATCGCCGCAGCCCTCGCAGACCGCTTCGTTGATGAAGACACGCTTGGCGGGGTCAGGGAAGGTGCCGCGCTTGCGACGACGACGTTTCTCCGCGGCACAGGTCTGGTCGTAGATCAGGGCGGTGCAGCCCGGCGTGTCGCGCAGTTCCTTCTGCACCTCGTCCAGTTCGGAACGGTGGAAGATGCGTGTGCCGGCAGGGAATCCCGCGTCGCCCGGATACTTGTCGGGTTCGTCGGTCACCACGACCAGCTTGGTCACGCCCTCGGCCGCTACCTGCTGCGCGATCTGCGGCACGGTGAGCTGACCGTCGTGCGGCTGCCCGCCGGTCATGGCCACGGCGTCGTTGTAGAGGATCTTGTAGGTGATGTTCACGCCCGACGCGACGGCGGCGCGGATCGCCAGCAGCCCGGAATGGAAATAGGTGCCGTCACCCAGGTTGGTGAAGATGTGGTTGTCGGTCACGAAGGGCGCCTGGCCGATCCACGGGGTACCTTCGCCGCCCATCTGGGTGAAGGTCATGGTCTCCCGGTTCATCCACAGCGACATGAAATGACAGCCGATGCCGGCCGTGGCCCGCGATCCGTCCGGCACCCGTGTCGAGGTGTTGTGAGGACAACCGGAGCAGAAATAGGGCGTGCGTTCCAGCTTCTCGCCCGCGTCCCTGGTCTCCAGCGCGATCTGTTTCATCCGGTCCTTGGCGTCCAGCATCTCGATCCGTTCTTCCATCTCCGGATTGGAGTGGAACGGCTTCAGGCGGCTGGCGATGAAACGGGCGATCTGCGCGGGGTTGAGTTCGCCGTGGCTGGGGAACAGCCAGTTCCGGTTCGCGTCGAACTTGCCGACGATGCGGGGTCGAACGTCCTCGCGCCAGTTGTAGAGCTGTTCCTTCAACTGGTTCTCGATGACCGCGCGCTTCCCCTCGATCACCAGGACCTCCTCCCGTCCCTCGGCGAAGTGGCGCGCGCCCTCCGGCTCCAGCGGCCAGGGCATGCCGACCTTGTAGAGGCGGATGCCGATTTCCGCCGCCACGTCCTCGTCGATGCCCAGGTCGTCGAACGCCTGCATCACGTCCAGGTAGGACTTGCCGGTGGTGATGATGCCGATGCGCGGTTTCGGGCTGTCGATCATGGTCTTGTCGATGCCATTGGCGCGGGCAAAGGCAAGGGCGGCATAGATCTTGTGGCGGTGCAGGCGGTGTTCTTCCTGGAACCGGTCGTCGGGCCAGCGGATGGACAGGCCACCGGCAGGCATGTCGAAGTCGGGTTCGTTGATCTGGATGCGATGCGGGTCGATGTAGACGCTGGCAGAGCTTTCCACGGTCTCGGAGACGCACTTGAAGCCGACGGCCAGGCCGGAATAGCGGCTCATCGCCCAGCCGAGCAGGCCGAAATCCAGGTACTCCTGCACGTTTGACGGATGCAGCACCGGCATCATTGCCGCCATGAACATGTGCTCCGACTGGTGCAGCAGGGTGGAGGAGACACCCGCGTGGTCGTCGCCCGCCAGCACCAGCACGCCACCATGCTTCGACATGCCGGCAGAGTTCATGTGCTTCAGCACGTCCATGGACCGGTCAACGCCCGGACCCTTGCCGTACCAGATGGCAAACACCCCGTCGTACACGGCGGTCTCGTAGAGGTTGGTCTGCTGCGATCCCCAGACGGAGGTCGCGGCCAGGTCCTCGTTCAGGCCGGGCTGGAACCGGATGTGGTTCCTTTCCAGGTATTCCTTCGCCTGCCAGAGCTGCTGGTCGTAGGTGCCGAGCGGGGAGCCGCGGTAGCCGGAGATGAAGCAGGCCGTGTTCAGCCCCGCCGCGAGATCACGGTTGCGCTGCATCATCGGCAGGCGGATCAGCGCCTGGGTCCCACTGATGAAAACGCGGCCTTCTTCCAGTTCGTACTTGTCGTTCAGGGATACCTGGGCGAGGTCCATCGTCTACGCTCCCGCATTCAGAATTGCTGCCATGCATCTGAAGGTATCTGCAGGGTTACGCAAAGTCAATTATAGGTCAGAAACATTGACCTTTATTTGTAATTTTCGTTCGCCATGAATCGAGCCTCGCCTCATTTGGCCGCCGACCGGGAGAATGCACATCGGCGATGCCCCCCCCCGGTGATGGCATGAAACGAGAGATTCCCGGTGCTGGAATGGTCAGCCTCAGGCCGCCTTCTCCCGCATCGTGACGAATTCCTCGGCGGCGGTCGGATGGATGCCGACGGTGCGGTCGAAGTCGCGCTTGGTGGCGCCCATCTTCACGGCGATGGCGATACCCTGGATGATCTCCCCCGCGTCGGGACCGACCATGTGAACACCGACAACCCGCTGGCTGACCCGGTCGACGATGATCTTCATCAGCGTCTTTTCCTCCCGCTCGGTCAGGCTGAGCTTCATCGGCGTGAAGGTGGAGCGATAGATGTCGACGGTATCGTGCAGTTCACGCGCCTGGTCCTCGGTCAGGCCGACGGAGCCGACCGGCGGCTGGCTGAAGACGGCGGAGGGGACGTTGGCGTGATCGCAGGGGGTCGGATCATCCAGGTACTCGGTGCGGTAGAGCGCCATGGCTTCCTGGATCGCCACCGGGGTCAGGGCAATGCGGTCGGTCACGTCGCCGATGGCCCAGACGTTGTCCAGGTTGGTGCGTGAATACTCGTCGACCTTGATGGAGCCATTGGGGGCCAGTTCGACGCCGATCTCCTCCAGCCCGATGCCTTCGGTGCGGGGATGGCGACCGGTGGCGTACATGATGCAATCGGCTTCCAGCGTCGTGCCGTCGGTCAGGGTGGCGACCAGCACCTCGCCCTTCTTCTCGATGGCGGTGATGTTGAGATCGGTGCGCAGGTCCACGCCCTTGCGCACGATTTCCTTCGACAGCACGTCGCGCACGTCCTCGTCAAAGCCGCGCAGGATCTTCGCGCCCCGATAGATCTGCGTCACCCGCGACCCGCGGCCGTTCATGATGCCGGCGAATTCCACGGCGATGTAGCCGCCGCCGACGACGATGAAGCGTTTCGGCAGGGCGGGCAGGAAGAAGACCGCGTTGGAGGAGATCGCGTGCTCGATCCCCGGAATCTCGGGCATGGTCGGCCAGCCGCCGGTGGCGACGATGATCCGGTCCGTGGTCACGGTTTCGTTCCCGACCAGGATGGTATGGCGGTCGAGGATCTTCGCCGGGGCCTCGTAGAGTTTCAGGCCGGCATTGTCGAGCAGGCGGCGGTAGACGTCGTTCAGGCGGTTGACCTCGGTAGTCGTGTTGGCGATCAGACGGTCCCAGTTGAACCGGTCGGGCTTCACGTCCCAGCCAAAGCCCGCCGCATCCTCGAAATCCTCCGCGAAGTGGCTGGCGAAGACCATCAGCTTCTTCGG
>CAJYBQ010000205.1 GCA_913064755.1 uncultured Alphaproteobacteria bacterium | reverse complement strand
ACCGAAAAGGTATATGGAGGGCGGCTGCCGAGTATTCCGCTGCTCAGATTGACGGCGAAAGACCGGTTCAGACCATTGTCGGAGCTGAATGACGGCTTGTAGGAGGTGGCACATGGTTCGGGCTTTAACGGTTCTTCTGATATTGCTGCTTTTCACCATTCAGGCGCATGCACAGGAAGTCCGTATGGAGTTTCTGGGCGCAAGCACGACCAACCTGGCCAACCCGCACGACCTCAAGCTCTCCCCAAACGGCAAATATCTTTATGTCGCCGATGTCGGCAACAACCGCGTCGCGATCCTCGATCCGGATTCGCTCGAATTTCTGGCTGAGTTCGGCGACGATCATCAGCGCGGTACCCACGATGTGGACTTCGATACCAACGGCAATGTTTATGTTGCGGACACCCACAACAATCGGGTGACAGTTTACAAGGCCGCCGGTGTCGCCGCCTTTGACAGCATGTCGATCAGGCGATCCACCATCGACGGCAGGTCAAGCCCGGTGGCACCGAACGCCAGCCCGGCCCCGAGCCCCAGGATCACCGGATGCACGGCCAGGCTTCTGACCGTCGAAAGCAGTATCTGGCCGACACCCTGCCTGCCCCCCGACTGCCCGTCCGCGCCCGACTGGCCACGCAGCGCCTCGATCATGATCGTCGCGATGGGAATCAGGGTCATCGGGTGAAAGGTCACGATCATCATCATCGGAATCAGACCGGCTTCGCCGAACGCCGTGTAGACCAGCGGCAGCCCCAGCAGGACCGTGTTCGAGAAGGTCGAGGACATCCCCATCAGGCCGTATTCCACCGGCGAGTTGCGGAAGACGTAGCGACCGACCATGACCGTCAGACCGAAATGCAGGAACGCGGCACCGAAATAGCCGAACACGATCGACCACTGAATGCCGTCTTCCGGCAGACCCCGGCTGAACAGCCGGAACAGCAGGGCCGGAATGGCGGCATAGAACACGAAATTGGTCAGGGCCTTGATACCGACATCACCACCCAGCAGCGGCGAGCGGCCCAGCGCATAGCCGATGGCTATCAGCGCGAAGACCGGAAAGACGATATCAAGGACCGCGCCCATTCAGCGACAGCCCGGACTAGCACGCCCGATGCCCGGCCCCGTCGCGTCTCGTGGCGTGACCAACCGATCAGCCTTCGAACGGGTGGCGGACCACGATGGTGTCGTCGCGTTCGGGGCTGGTCGACAGGATCGACACCGGGGCACCGATCAGTTCCTCGATCGCGCGGACGTATTTCACGGCCTGCGCGGGCAGGTCGGCCCAGGTACGGGCGCCATAGGTGGTGTCGGTCCAGCCTTCGAATGTCTCGTAGATCGGCGTGATGTTGTCCTGGTCGGCCATGTTGTAGGGGAAGAAGTCCAGCCGTTCGCCGTTCAGTTCATAGCCAACGCAGACCTTCAGTTCGCTCAGCCCGTCAAGCACATCGAGCTTGGTCAGGGCCACGCCCTCGATGCCACCGGTGCGGATCGCCTGGCGCACCATGACCGCGTCGAACCAGCCGCACCGACGGGGGCGGTTGGTGACGGTGCCGAATTCGCGGCCCTTTTCCCCCAGGTGCCGCCCCGTGTCGTCATCCAGTTCGGTCGGGAACGGACCGGAGCCGACGCGCGTCGTATAGGCCTTCACGATACCGAGCACGTAGTCGATCACCTTCGGACCGCAGCCGGAGCCGGTGGATGCCTGGCCGGCAACCGTGTTCGACGAGGTGACGAAGGGATAGGTGCCGTGGTCGATGTCCAGCATCGCGCCCTGCGCGCCTTCGAACAGGATGCGCTTGCCCTTGCGATTGACCTCGTCCAGCGTCCGCCAGACATGGGCGGCGAACCGCAGCACGTCGGCGCTGACCTCTTCCAGTTCGGCCATGATGTCGGCCTTGGCGATCTCCGGCTGGGACAGGCCCCGCCGCAGGGCATTGTGATGCACCAGCAGGCGTTCGATCTTGCCGTCCAGCGTGCTGGGATCACCCAGGTCAGCGACACGGATCGCGCGACGGGCCACCTTGTCCTCGTAGGCCGGGCCGATACCGCGCCGCGTGGTGCCGATCATGGCACCGCCCGCCGCCTCTTCACGGATGGCATCCAGGTCCCGATGCAGACTGAGGATCAGGCAGGCATTGGCCGCGATCTGGAAGTTCTCCGGCGTGACCTCGACACCCTGCTTGGCCAGCCGACCGATCTCGCCGAGCAGGGCGGCGGGATCGATCACCACGCCGTTGCCCAGGATCGACAGCTTGCCCTTGCGCACGATGCCCGACGGCAACAGGCTGAGCTTGTACGTCACACCGTCGATCACCAGCGTATGGCCCGCGTTGTGGCCACCCTGATAACGCACCACCACGTCCGCCCTGGCTGACAGCCAATCGACGATCTTGCCCTTGCCTTCGTCGCCCCACTGGGCGCCGACCACCACGACGTTGGTCATGCCGGGATCCTTTCCTGATGATCCTCCGGGCCGAAACCCGCCTCAGATATCCTTGACTTCCAAATCCTGCCAGATCGCGGTGCAGCCCATCCGGCGTGCCTCCGCAACCAGGTCCGTTTCCGCTGCCAGCCCCGCAACCACCCGACAGCCCGATGCGCGGCACTTCCGTGCCTCGTCCGGTGCGGTGCCGAATGGCAGGTAGACACGCTTCGCCCCCCTGCCGGCAGGCAGGGCCCGCAGGACCGTGTCCAGGTAGACCGTGGCACCGACCGCCGGTTCGCCGGTCTCGCTGACATAGCGACCACCGCGGCCGATCTCGCCACGCACACCGGGCGAGAATACCGCAAAGGCAACACCCGTCTGGTATTCGAATCCACGGTACTCGCCGGGATCGACGGTCAGGCTGAGTTCCGGTTCCACCGCCTTGATCGCCGCGACGGTGGCTTCCAGGCGGGCGATCTGTTCCCCGGCCTGTCCGCCAAGGGCCAGCCCCTGCAGGCGCGGCAGCGCGGTTTCGGCAGGGCCGACCGCTTCCAGCAGGCCGAAGATGACCGGGTCATCGCCGACTATGGCACGCAATTCACCGGCATCCTTGCCGTCCAGTGCCTCGCGCGCCGCATCGGCCTTCACCCCTTCATGGCCCTGCCCCGTCAGCACGGCGGGGGCCAGCGACGGCACGGTCAGGTCGACCGTCAGCTTCTGCACCCCGGCGGCACGCAGGGCCGATACCGTCAGCAGCACGATCTCCACGTCCGCCTGGACGGCGTCGGAGCCGAACAGTTCGATCCCGGCCTGGGTGAACTGGCGTTCGGGGCGCAACTGGTCGCCCCGCACCCGCAGCACCTGGCCCGAATAGCAGAGCCGCAGCGGCCTGGGTTATCCGGCCAGCCGACTGGCGGGGATCCGCGCGATCTGCGGCGTGATGTCGGCGCGCAGCCCCATCATCTGCTGCGAGATCGGATCCATCAGCCGGAACAGCTGTTTGGCCAGTCCGCCACCCGGCCCGTTGAGCAGGCTGTGCTCGAACTCCAGCATGGGCGGTTTCACGGTCTGATAGCCTTCCGAACGGAACGCGCTCATCAGATTGTGCACGGCACTGGCCTCCCGCTCTGCCTCTTCGGGCAGGGCGTCGCGCAGTCCGGCTGGCAGCAAGGCCTTGTTCGCAGGTTCATTCATGGCGCGCCTTTGGTACTGGATCAGCCGGGTTCGTCAACGCCTTATCGGACCGGGTGGTCATGCCCGATTCGCCCCGGGTTGTCCGCCCGTCATCCACCCGTCACTTGCCCGATCAGCAAAGTACTTGAAATTGAACAGGTTTTCACAATCTGTCTTGTCATGCACCGCGCAACACCGGACAGTTCAGCCATGACCAATCAGGGCATCTCAGGTCTCAGGGGACGAACGGTCGCACTGCTCGGCCCGACCAATACGGGCAAGACGCACCTGGCCGTCGAAACGATGCTGACCCATGCCAGCGGCATGATGGGCTTTCCGCTGCGCCTGCTCGCCCGGGAAGTCTATGACCGCGTGGTGGCCGAACGGGGCCGTTCCAATGTCGCGCTGGTCACGGGCGAGGAAAAGATCATCCCCGCCAATCCGCACTATTTCCTCTGCACCGTGGAGGCGATGCCGACCGGGCGCAGTTTCGATTTCGTGGCGATCGATGAAATCCAGCTGGCTGGCGATCCGGAGCGCGGCCATACCTTCACCGACAGGTTGCTTCATGCCCGTGGGCTGGAGACAACGATGTTCCTTGGTGCATCGACTGCGCGCGGTCTGATCCAGCGCCTGCTGCCTGACACCACCATCATCACCCGCCCGCGGCTTTCGTCCCTCGCCTATGTCGGGCAGAGCAAGCTGTCGCGCCTGCCGCGTCGCAGTGCCGTCGTCGCCTTCTCCGCCGCCGACGTCTATGCCATCGCCGAACTGATGCGCCGACAGCGCGGCGGCGCCGCCGTGGTCCTGGGCGCGCTCAGCCCCCGCACCCGCAACGCGCAGGTGGCCATGTACCAGGCGGGGGAAGTCGATTTCCTGGTGGCGACGGACGCCATCGGCATGGGTCTGAACATGGATATCAACCATGTCGCCTTCGCCGCCACGCACAAGTTCGACGGGGCCCGCCGGCGTGCCCTGAATCCGGCGGAGATCGGCCAGATCGCCGGGCGGGCCGGGCGTTTCATGCGCGATGGCACCTTCGGCGTCACCGCCGAGGCCCCGCTGCTGGAGCCGGAGATGGTGGAGGCCGTGCAGGAACACCGCTTCGACCCACTGACGCAATTGCGCTGGCGCAACACCAAGCTGGATTTCAGCCACCCCAGGGCGCTGATCCGGTCGCTGGAACAGCCCCCGCCCTTCCGCTGGCTGGCAACACCGCGACGGGCGGAGGATACGGAATCCCTGAAGGCCCTGATCCGGGACCCGGAGATCATGGCGCTGGCCGAACTCAACCCGGCCAACATGCGCCTGCTCTGGGACATCTGCCAGGTGCCGGACTTCCGCAAGACCATGCACGACAGCCACGTGCGGCTGATCGGCCGCATCTATGTGCAGATCACCACCCGGGGATCGATCCGGCGCGACTGGATGGCCAAGCACCTGGAACACCTGGACCGCACCACGGGCGACATGGACACGCTGCAGACGCGCCTGGCCCACATCCGCACCTGGACCTACATCTCCCACCGTGCCGAATGGCTGGACGATCCTCAGCACTGGCAGGACCGCGCCAGATCCATCGAGGAACGGCTGTCCGATGCCTTGCACCAGTCCCTGACCCAGCGCTTCGTGGACCGGCGAACCGCGGCACTGGTGAACCGCCTGCGCGACCGCGAGGACGTGGCCACCGCCATCGACCCGGAAGGCAATGTCACGGTGGAGGGACAGTTCGTCGGGCGCATCAGGGGGCTGGTCTTTGCCGCGGACCGCAGCGCCTTCGACAACAAGGCCCTGAAGGGCGCGGTACGGCAGGTGCTGGCCTCTGCCCTCGCCGAGCGCGGAAACAAGGTTGCGGACGCCCCGGATGACCAGTTCAGCCTGCGCGACGATGCCGAGATCTGCTGGTCGGGGGAGGCCATCGCCCGGCTGGAAGGTGGCGACCACGTGCTGCGTCCGCGATTACGGCTGAATGTCAGCGACCAGCTGGACAGCCGCGCAGCCGAACGCATCACCGAACGGCTCAACCTCTGGGTCACGACGCAGATAGGCCGCCTGCTGCGTCCCCTGACGGAGCTGGAGGGCCGGAATTTCAGCCCACCGGCGCGCGGCATCGCGTTCCAGCTGGTGGAACGGCTTGGCGTCCTGCCCCGCAAGGCCGTGCAGGAACAGATGCGTCAGCTGGACCCGAAGGACCATGGCAGGTTCAAGTACGCCGGGGTGCAGGTCGGGCGCTCCGCCATCTACTGCCCGCTGCTGCTGAAGCCGGAGGCGACGCGCTGGCGCATGATCCTGCACGGCTTGCGCGGGGGTACCATCCTGCCCACCGACCAGCAGGGGCGGGTGTCGTTCGATACCGAACGAAAGGCCGACGACGAAGCCCTGCTGGTTTCCGGATATGCCCGGTTCGCCACGACGGCTGTCCGCGTCGACATGGTCGAGCGCATTGCGGACATTGCCCACAAGGCCACGCGGAAGGGACCGGCGGAGGCCGATCATGCGCTGTTGTCGATGCTCGGTGGCGGGCGCGAAAGGCTGGGGCCGATCCTGACCGGCCTCGGCTATCGAACCGAACAGCAGGCGGATGATGCGCCGATGCTGTTCCATCCGCGCCCGAAACGGGAAGCCCGCAAGCCGCGCAACGCCAGGCCCGTCGCCGACGGTGCCGGTCCGCGGAAGGCACCGAAACCGAAGACCGGCCCGGGTGCATCTGCCGAGACCGCGCGGAAGCGCAAGCCGCAGCGCCCTGCCCGCCCCGTCGACCCCGATTCGCCCTTTGCCGCCATGGCTGTCCTGAAGCACAGGTGAACATGGATAACAACCGACCGGATTCCCTGCGAATTGATCACTGGCTCTGG
>CAJYBQ010000204.1 GCA_913064755.1 uncultured Alphaproteobacteria bacterium | reverse complement strand
CGGGGTCTTTGTGAACCGAGCCCGGCCGTGTGCTGGGCAGGGAGCGCTGCCCAGGCGGTGCCGGCGGTATCGGCGTCAATGGTCGCGACGGATACCGGCACCGCCTGCTCGTAGGTCTGCCCGGGGTTGCGCAGTTCCATGGTGGGGGCAACTCTCAGCCCCGTGTCTGATCCCTGTACCTTGAGGTTGCCCATCGCGTCGGTGACAAGCTGGTTCATCACCGCGTTGGCCCGATCCAGGTCAAAGCGGTTCGACGTCATCTGGACGGTGCGTTCCAGGTCGACCCGCGCATCCGTCATGATGAAGCCGAAGGCGGAGAACTGGCCCGGATGGTTCGGCACGACGCCGGTGGGGATCGACGCCTCTCCCATCAGGTCGGCCACGTGAAGTGCGCCCGCACCGCCGAAGGCCAGCAGGTTGAAGTCGCGCGGGTCCAGCCCCCGCTCCGTCAGCACCGACCGCAATGCACCGGTCATGTTGTTGGTGACGATGCGGACAATCGCCATCGCCGTTTCCTCGACCCCGAGACCGAGCGGCCCGGCGATGGTTTCCATGGCCGCGCGGGCCTGCGCCACGTCCAGCGTCATGGCACCACCAAGGAAGTTGTCGGGGCTGATCCGGCCCAGGATGACATTGGCATCCGTCACCGTCGGCCGCGTGCCGCCGAAGCCGTAGCAGGCCGGTCCCGGATTGGCCCCGGCGCTTTCCGGCCCGACACGCAGCATCCCGCCCTTGTCGATCCAGGCGATGGAGCCGCCACCGGCACCGATGGTGCGGATGTCGATCATCGGCACCTGGATCGGCACGCCGAACTCGATCTCGAAGTTGGTCGTGAAGCTTTCCTGGCCATCGACGATGGTGGAACAATCCGTCGACGTGCCGCCCATGTCGAAGGTCACCAGGTTGCCGACGCCCAGCTGGGCCGCGATGTGGCGTGCCGCGACGACGCCCCCGGTGGGACCGGAAACGGTCATGTGGATCGGCGCATCGGCGGCCGCGCCGGTGGTCATCTCGCCCCCGTTCGACTTGATGATCGCCACGTTCTCGATGCCGCCCCGCTCACCCAGGCGGGTACCGAGATCGTTCAGGTAATTGCTGACGATGGGTTTGACGAAGGCGTCGGCAATGGTTGTCGACGCACGCTCGTATTCCTTCCACTTCGGCAGGACCTCGTAGGAAATCGATATCGGCGTGCCGGGCAGTGCCCTGGCCAGGATGTCGCGCACCGCGATTTCATGGTCCGGTGTGACATAGGAAAACAGCAGGTTCACGGCGATGGCATCAATGCCCCCCGCCGCCTTGATGTCGGCCGCGATCGCCTCGACCTCCGCCGGATCGACAGGCCGCAGGACACTGCCATCGGCCATCATGCGCTCATCGAGTTCGAAACAGTCGCGACGCTTCATCAACGGCTTCGGCTTCACCCAGCTGGCGTCATAATGGAATTTGCGGTTGCCACGCTGGATGAAGGGAACGTCACGAAACCCCTTGGTGGTGACATAACCGACCCGCGCGCCGCGTCGTTCCAGGATGGCGTTGGTGGCGACCGTCGTTCCCAGCCGCAGGTTGCGAATGTTGGCTGTCAGGCGCTTCAGCCCCTCCAGCACGCCATCCGTCGGATTGGCGGGCGTGGACAGGTTCTTCCAGACCGTGATCAGCCTCTCATCCGGATCATAGGCCACGAAATCCGTGAAAGTTCCGCCTACATCGATACCGACCGTCAATCGCGACATGAATTCCCCCGGGACAGACAAAAGTGCATTGCTGCGGGCAAGTCTAGCGCGCCGGGCGGGTCAGCGTTTGGATGCAGGCGTACTTCGATCAGCCTCAATCATTCCCGATGGACATCAGCAGGGTCCGGGGGGCGACCTGCGCGCCCTCGGCAACCAGCACCTCGCCGACCTTGCCCCCGGTCCCGGCCACGATCTCGTGCTCCATCTTCATCGCTTCCAGGATCGCGACGACCTGGCCCTTCTTCACGGAGTCACCGGCCCCGGCCAGCAGCTTCAGCACCCGGCCGTTCATCGGCGCGGTGACAGCGCCATCCCCGTCGGCCGCTGCCGCGGCACGGTCACGCCAGGTCACTTCCTCCGCGATCAGGTCGACCTCTGCGGCCTGCACATGCGCCCGGCCATCGACAACGGCGAAGACCACCCGCTGGCTGGTGCCATTTTCCCGCCAGACCATCTCGCCGTCCCCGAAACAGCAGCCGTCGAACGCCAGTGTCTCGTCGCCGACCACGACCTTGTAATCGTCACCGCCATGCCAGATGACCGACATCTCGTGATCCACATCGCCAACCGACAGCACCATCGGGCTATGCGGGGTCTGGCCGGAACTGCGCCAGCCCTGCCAGGCCGGGGGCACGGTACCCAGGTGATGGCGGAACAGGATCACCGCGGCAGCAGCCAGATCGGCAGCCGTCGGTTCGGCCCTTGCCAGCCGCGCCTTGGGAAATTCGGTCTCGATGAATGCCGTCGTGGCCCCGCCATCGGCAAAGGTCCGGTTCTCCAGCGCATCGATCAGAAACCGCCTGTTGGTCTCCAGTCCCAGCAATTCGGTCCGGCGCAGCGCGTTGGCCAGGCGGGCCCTTGCGGTATCGCGGTCCGGGCCATGCGCCATGATCTTGGCAATCATCGGGTCATAGAACGGCGTGATCTCCTGCCCTTCCGACAGGCCCGCGTCGACGCGAACGCCCTCGCCCGTCGGCACCCGCCAGCGATGGGCCGTGCCGGTGCGCGGCAGGAACCCCTTGGCCGGGCTTTCCGCATAGAGCCTGACCTCGATGGCATGGCCTGTCAGGGTCACCTGGTCCTGCGCCAGGGGTAGTTCCGCCCCTTCCGCCACCCGGATCTGCCATTCGACCAGGTCGGTTCCCGTGATCATCTCGGTCACCGGGTGTTCCACCTGCAGCCGCGTGTTCATCTCCAGGAAATAGAAGGCACCGCTTTCATCCAGCAGGAACTCCACCGTTCCGGCCCCCAGGTAACCGATGGAGCGCGCGGCCTGGACCGCCGCCTGCCCCATGGCATCGCGGATTTCCGGCGTCACGGCAGGGCTCGGCGCTTCCTCGATCACCTTCTGGTGGCGACGCTGCACCGAACAGTCTCGTTCCCCCAGGTGGATCACGTTGCCATGGCTGTCGGCGAAGACCTGGATCTCGACGTGGCGCGGCCGCACCACGGCGCGCTCCAGGATCAAACGGTCGTCACCGAAGGCGTTCTTCGCCTCCGACCGGGCGGTCTTCAGCGCCCGTTCCAGCTTCGCCGGATCATCCACCAGCCGCATGCCGCGCCCGCCGCCGCCAGCGCTGGCCTTCACCATCAGGGGAAAGCCGATTCGTTCCGCCTCCACCAGCAGGCGCGCGTCGTCCTGTTCCGCGTCCTGGTAACCCGGCACGCAGGGCACACCCGCATCGATCATCCGCAGCTTTGACCGCGCCTTGTCGCCCATCAGGTCAATGGCGTTGATCGGCGGGCCGACGAAGGTCAGCCCCGCGTCGGCACATGCCTGTGCGAAGCCCGCATTTTCGCTGAGGAAACCGTACCCGGGATGCACCGCGTCCGCGCCCGTGGCGGCCGCGGCGGCAAGGATGCGTTCGATCGAGAGATAGCTTTCGCCGACCGGTGCCGGGCCGATCAGAACCGCGCGGTCCGCCATCGCGACATGCGGCGCGCCGCCGTCGGCTTCCGAATGCACGGCCACGGTCTCGATCCCGTGACGCTTCGCCGTGCGGATCACGCGACAGGCTATCTCGCCGCGATTGGCAAGCAGCAATGTACGGATGGTCATCGATGCCCTCCCCAAGGCCTGAAACAGTCAGGGCAGGAAACTAGGACATACGGATGGAATGGGGAAGGTGTCTCCATCGGCGCAGCGTATCCCGGACCACTGGTCGGGGGGTGCCCTGAAGGCACTTTTTCAACACTGTCATGTATGGAAACTGGAGCGGGCGATGAGATTCGAACTCACGACCCTAACCTTGGCAAGGTTATGCTCTACCCCTGAGCTACGCCCGCTCGCGAGGTCGGGGATTTAAGCCAGTTCGACGGGACTGGCAACCCCAAATTTCAGGTCCGTGACCCGGCGCGACAACATTGTCACCGCAGACCGGGTCGGCGGTGGGTTCAGTTGCCGGGACGGGTGCTGTCCCCGACCCCGGCCTCGGCCAGCATGTCGCGCACTTCCGCCACGACATCCTTCAGGTGAAACGGCTTCGACAGGACCTTGGCCGGTGCACGATGGCGGCGGTGGGACTGCATCGCCACGGCGGCAAACCCGGTGATGAACATGACGCGGATCTTCGGATCGGCGCGTTCCGCCCGACGGGCCAGCTCGATCCCATCGATTTCCGGCATCACCACGTCGGCCAGCAGCAGGTCGAACCGGTCCGGACCGAGATGAACCAGGGCCTCGACCCCGTCGCGCGCGGCGACGACTTCATGGCCGTCACGGCGCAGCGCACGGGCCAGGTAGGGGCGAAGCGAGTTATCGTCTTCCGCCAGCAGGATGCGCGCCATGATATCCGTCCCGATTCAGCTCAGTTACGTCAGCCTGGTCCCGGACACACCGCCGATCTTGCGCCGGCCACCGCAGGCAGCCAGGGCGTGGTGCCCGGATCATCAATCATGGTGACATTAGGCGGCATTTACGAAGAAAGCGTTGCAAAGCCGGTGTTTTGCCGGATAGCTGGAAGGCATGCAGATTGACCCGCGACTCGCGCTCATCAACCCACCCGTGGACATCTTCCGGCGCGGGCCACAATCCGTGCCCGTGATCCTGGCATCACCGCACTCGGGCCGTCACTACCCGGCGCCGTTCCAGGCTGCGTCCCGGCTGGACCCTCTCGCGCTGCGCAAGTCCGAGGACAGTTTCGTCGACGAGATATTCCTGCCCGCGAGCCGCCTCGGCGCGCCGCTGCTGCGCGCACGCTTTCCCCGGGCCTATTGCGACGTGAACCGGGAACCCTACGAACTCGACCCCACCATGTTCGACGATGACCTGCCGCCGCACGCCAATACAAGCTCCGTCCGGGTCGCGGGCGGGCTGGGCACCATTGCCCGCGTCGTTGCGGGGGGCGAACAGATCTATCGCGACAAGCTGCAGTACGCGGAGGCGGAGCGGCGCATCCGACACTATTACCGCCCATATCACGCGGCGCTGACGGACCTGGTCGACGGTACGCTGGGAACCTTTGGCCAGTGCATCCTGATCGATTGCCATTCGATGCCATCCCTGGCCCTGCCAGCCCTGTCGCGGCGCGCGGGTGGCGGGGTCGGGGACCGGCCGGACATCGTGCTCGGCGACCGGTTCGGCACGTCCTGCGACCGATCGCTGACCAACCAGGTCGACGCGGCACTGACGGACCTGGGCTATCGCGTCGGCCGCAACGCGCCCTATGCCGGTGGCTTCACCACCGCCCACTACGGCCGCCCCGGCCTGGGGCTGCATGCGCTGCAGATCGAGATCAACCGGGCACTCTACATGGACGAGAATCGCCTGACCCGCCGCTCGACGCTGACACGGATCAGCCAGGACATGGCGGAGATGCTCCGCCGCGTGATCGAGAGCGTGAAGCCGACGCAATAGCGCCGCACCCCTGCCGGAAGGCCCGTGACTTGCCAAAAAAAAGGCCGCCCCGTTGCCGGAGCGGCCCAAGTCTAGGGAGGAAACGCCCAATCATGGGCTGCGGCAGAAAGCAGACTCTCATGCCGCAATTGCGAGCATATCTCGCATTTGCGAAAGGAAACAAGTGAATTCGTTCGCAGGTGCGAAGTTTCCGTCCCGGTAAACAATTCGGTGCCGACGTCACCGGGTGTCGGACCTGACTGGCCCGGCGCTTGCGAATGCCATGGGCATGAAACATTCGGCACACATCATTGTCTCGGCAGCCTGCGGCCTTCTGGTCACCATGCTGGCGCTGACCGTCGCACCCGAGACGCTGGCAAACCCCGCTGAAACACTCGATCATTCAGACACTTGCCGCAATGCCGCGCTGGCTGCAGAGCGTCGCCACAATATCCCCAGCGGCCTGCTGGCCGCCGTCGCGCGGGTTGAATCCGGCCGGGCAAAAGCTGCCGGGGAAGACATTTCTGCCTGGCCCTGGACAATCCATTCGCAGGGGCGCGGCAGGTATCACGACACGAAGCACGACGCCATCGCCTCGGTCCAGGACCTGAAGGCCCAGGGCGTGCGCAGCATCGATGTCGGCTGCATGCAGGTGAATCTCCGCTATCATCCGGAAGCATTCGATGACCTGGAAGACGCGTTCGATCCGGACACGAATGCCGAATATGCCGCCACCTTCGTGAAACGCCTGTTCGCCGAGACAAGGTCCTGGTCCCGCGCCATCGAGTGCTATCCCAGTCCCACCCCCACATACTCGAACCCCCTACGTCCAACCGGCATTCCGGCGTCGCGCTGCGCACGCTCGCCCTCGGCCGGCCGCCACACCCCTGCGCCCGCCCCCC
>CAJYBQ010000203.1 GCA_913064755.1 uncultured Alphaproteobacteria bacterium | reverse complement strand
CAGCATGGCGGTGCAGCTTGCCCTGCCGGCCGCCGGTGGCATCAACGGCCAGATGAGCGCCATAGACGGCGGGGAGACGGCCTGATGCCCAACAGCCCCCTGCCTGACAGCCCCATGCCCGCCGGCCTGCGCGCGGAGACGCCGCAGCCTGCCGCTGACGAGCCCGCGGCGGACCCCCGGGCCGACGATGACCGGCTGGCGGTGCGGCTCTGGTTGCGCATGCTGTCGTGTACCGCGCGGATCGAGCAGGAAGTCCCGGGCCGGTTCCGCGAACAGTTCGCCACCACCCTGCCGCGGTTCGATGTGCTGGCGCAGCTGGACCGGGCACCCGAGGGGCTGACCATGAGCGGCCTTTCCGGGCGGCTGATGGTCGCTGCCGGCAACATCACAGGACTTGTTGCCCGGCTGGCGGACGAGGGACGGGTGGAGCGGGCGCCGCACCCGGACGACGGGCGCGCCCAGGTTGTCCGGATGACGGAAACCGGCAAGCAGGTGTTCGACCGCATGACCCCGGCGCATGCAAGCTGGGTCGCCGAGATATTCGATGGCTTGAGCGAGGTGGAACAGCAGGCGCTGCATCGGGCGCTGGGACACCTGAAGGACCATCTCGATCAGGAAACGCGCAGTGGCGCGGGGCATGGCGTGGCCCCGTCGCCGGCAATGGGGAAGACCGCATCATGAAGCTGCTGCAACCGCTGGACATCAACGGCATGGTCCTGCCGAACCGCATCGCCGTGCCCGCCATGGTCACGCGTCTTTCGGGCGAGGACGGATACGTCAACGACGACATCATCGACCGTTACCGCCGCTATGCGGAAGGGGAGGTCGGCCTGATCGTCGTGGAGGCCATGGCGATCCATGGTTCCAAGTCCGGGCCGTTGCTGCGGATTTCCGACGATGATTTCATCCCCGGCCACCATCGGCTGGTGGAGGCCGTGCACGGCGCGTCCGATTCCAGGGTGGTGCCGCAGATCATCCACTTCATGAAGGTGGCACGTTCCGGCTGGCGCCAGCGGATCGAGGACCTGTCGCTGGAACAGATCGAATCGATCATCGCGGACTTCGGCGAGGCGGCGGCGCGGGCGCGCGAGGCCGGTTACGACGGCGTGGAACTGCACTCCGCCCATGCCTACACGCTGTCGTCGTTCCTCAGCCGTCGCAACAGCCGCAAGGACGCGTTCTCGGGCAGGACGCTGGAGGGACGCCTGCACATGTTCGGCCGGGTAATGGCCGCCGTCCGCAGCCAGGTCGGCCACGACTTTCCGGTCGGCATCCGCTTCCTGGCGGAAGAGGCGATCAAGGACGGCTACACGATCGACGAGGCAAAGCTGATTGCCCTTCGCATGGCCCAGGCGGGGGTCGACTACATCTCGCTGTCGGTCGGCGGCAAGTTCGAGGATGCGCAACCGCGCGAAGGCCATCCGCTGTATCCCTATACCGGCTATTCCGGTGACCGCTGCATGCCGGGCAACTGGTATCCGCCGCAGCCGCACGCGCACCTGGCCGGGGCCATCAAGCAGTTCATCAATGCCAAGGGTCACGATGTGCCGGTGATCTCCGTCGGCAAGATCTCCGATCCCGACGATGCGGAACAGCTGTTGCAGGACGGCAAGGCCGACATCATCGGCATGGCGCGGCAGTTGCTTGCCGACCCTGACTGGCCGGTCAAGGTGCGCCAGTCGCGGCAGGACGCCATCGTCCACTGCATCTACTGCAACGTCTGCAAGCAGCGGGACGAGAATTTCAAGGAAGTGCACTGCTTCCTCTGGCCCAAGGGCGCGCGGCAGGCACCGGCGGATGATCCGAACCGGCCGGTTCCGGTCTGGCCGGATGGCAAGGGCGATCTGGTTGCGGAGGTCCGGGACGGCCAGGTCCAGCTCGCCTGGCCGAAGGTGCCCAGCGTCATCGGCTACGATGTCTACCGATCCACCGACGGTGACGTGGCGGAGGTGGGAGAGGCCGTGAAGTCGTCGAAATATGCCGACCGCACCGTGCTGGGCGGGTTGCATTACGACTATTTCGTCCGCCCCTTCGATGCCAGCGGCACCGCCGGACCGCCGTCGCGGCAGGTGGCGGTGGACATGCCGATGCCGGAGGGCCTGACCGCGATGCTGGAGGCTGCGGATGGCTGAACCCGAACCCGGAACCCGGATGGCCCCCGGCGGCCCGAGCATTCACGAGGATGACTTCGCCGCCCGCATGCTGCCGCCGCGCGAGCAATGGCCGCAGATGCGCTATGACACGCTGCCCGGGCTGGCGGCGATTCCGGACCGGGTGAACTGCGGTGCGGCCCTGCTGGATCGCGGGGCGGAGAAGTTCGGTGACCGCCCTGCCTGCCTGTACCGCCATCATGTCTGGACCTATGCGGACCTGAAACGCCACGCCGACCGGCTGGCCCACGTGCTGGTGGATGACCTTGGGGTCCGGCCGGGGAACCGGGTCCTGATCCGGGGCGGCAACACGCCGATGTTCGTCGCCTGCTGGTTCGCGGTGATGAAGGCGGGCGCGGTGGCCGTCGCCACGATGCCGCTGCTGCGCTGGCGCGAACTGGCCTACATGGTCGACCGGGCGGAGATCACGGTGGCGCTTTGCGACCGGCGGCTGGCCGACGAGATGGCGCGGGCCGAGGCCGAGAGCCGGCATCTGAAGCACGTGCGCCACTATGCCGGCGACATGTCCGGCGCCGATGAACTGGAAGCGGCGGCGGCGGGCAAGCCGGCACATTTCACGGCGGTGGACACGGCGGCGGATGACGTCTGCCTGATTGCCTTCACCTCCGGCACCACCGGCCAGCCGAAGGGCTGCATGCATTTCCACCGCGACGTGCTGGCGATCAACGCCACCTTCGCCGACGAGGTCCTGAAGCCCCGGCCCGACGACATCTTCACCGGCAGCCCGCCGATAGCCTTCACCTTTGGCCTGGGGGCGCTGGTGACCTTTCCCATGTCTGCCGGGGCCGCGACCCTGTTCAACGAACAGTTCACGCCGGAATCGACCCTGCAGGCGATCCAGGATTACGGGGTCACCACCCTGTTCACCGCCCCCACGGCATACCGCCTGATGACCCCCATGGCCGCCGACCACGACCTGTCGAGCCTGCGCCAGTGCGTCAGCGCGGGGGAGACGCTGCCCGCGCCGGTCTGGCAGGGCTGGCACGATGCGACCGGCATGCGCACCATCGACGGCCTGGGATCGACGGAAATGCTGCACATCTTCGTCGCCGAGAGCCCCGCCAACATGCAGCCCGGGGCCACCGGCCGGCCGATACCGGGCTTCGAGGCGAAGGTCGTCGACGATGACGGCAATGACTGCCCGCCGGGCACGGTCGGGCACCTGGCCGTGCGCGGCCCGACCGGCGTGCGATACATGGACAATCCCGAACGCCAGGCCGCCTATGCGAAGGCAGGCTGGAACCATACGGGCGACAGCTACATGGTCGGCGAAGACGGCTATTTCCGGTATGCCGCGCGCACCGACGACATGATCATTTCCGCTGGCTACAATATCTCCGGGCCGGAGGTGGAGGCGATCCTGCTGACCCATCCGGCGGTGTCGGAATGCGCCGTTATCGGTGCGCCGGACCCGGAACGGGGCCAGGTCGTGAAGGCATTCGTCGTGTTGCGCAGCGGTCACGAGGCGGGAGACGGGACCCGCAAGGCGCTGCAGGATCACGTGAAAGCGGAGATCGCCCCCTACAAGTATCCGCGCGCGGTTGAATTCGTTGCCGAACTGCCCAAGACTCAGACCGGCAAGGTGCAGCGATTCCAGTTGCGCAAGGGTGAGGAGACGAGGTGATGGTGACACCGGTCAACATCGGCGCGGCGCTGGCGGGAAAGACGTTCTTCCGTGGCCGCACACCGGACAATGATGCCGAGGCGGAAGCGGCCTTCGCCGAGCTTGGTGCCATCAACAATGGCCAGATCTTCGCGGGCAGCTACCAGGGTTTCACGGCCTGGGAACGGCATGGCAACGGCGACGAACTGGTACAGGTGATCGACGGCATGACCGAAATCACCATCCTGACCGACGACGGTCCTGAAACACATGAACTGACGGCGGGATCGTTCATTGTGGTGCCGCGGGGTCTCTGGCACCGTTTCAACACGCCGGACGGTGTCACGGTGATGACCGCGACGCCGATGCCGACCGATCACAGCAATGCCGACGATCCGCGGATCGCCTGAGCCAACGACAGATTTCCTGGGGAGGATGCCGAGATGACAGATATTCGATACGACGGACGGGTTGCCATCGTCACGGGTGCCGGGGCCGGTCTGGGCCGCAGCCATGCGCTGTTCCTGGCCAGCCGGGGCGCGAAGGTCGTGGTCAATGACCTGGGCGGCAGCGTGGACGGCTCCGGTGGGTCGGGGAAGGCCGCCGACGATGTGGTGGCGGAAATCCGCGCGGCAGGCGGGGAGGCGGTTGCCAATCACGACGCGGTCGGCACGCCGGAGACCGGCAGGTCGATCGTCCAGACGGCGCTGGATACCTGGGGCCAGGTCGACATCCTGATCAACAATGCCGGCATCCTGCGCGACAAGTCGTTCGCCAAGGTCGATGCCGCGGATTTCCAGGCCGTGATCGACGTGCACCTGATGGGCGCGGTCTGGTGTACCCATGCCGCCTGGCCGGTCATGCAGGAAAGGAATTACGGTCGCGTCGTCATGACCACCTCTGCCGCCGGTCTCTACGGCAACTTCGGCCAGGCGAACTATGGCGCGGCAAAGCTCGGCATGGTCGGCCTGATGAACGCCCTGAAGCAGGAAGGGCGCAAGAGCAACATCAATGTCCATACCGTCGCGCCGATTGCCGGAACCCGCATGACCAAGGGGATCGTGCCGGACCAGGTCTTCGAAGCCCTGAAGCCCGAACTGATCACGCCGGTTGTCGGCTGGTTCGTGGCGGAGGAGAACGAGGAAACCGGCCACATCATCGAATGCGGCGCGGGCTATTACAGCAAGGTCGAGATGGTCGAAGGGGCCGGCCACCACTTCGGACCCACCGCAGCCGTGACGCCGGAAGACCTGCAGGCCAACTGGGCCGCGATCACCGACATGTCGGCAGCGCGGCCCTTCCCATCGGCCATGGAAGCCATCGGTGCCGTCTTCGCGGGTCTGCCCGGGGCCTGACGCCGCGTGTCGGGTTTCAGGTCAGCTTGGCGAACAGCTTGTGGTGGCGGTTGAAGGTATGGGGCCGGACCTGTTCCGGCCAGCGGCCGGCCTCCACGGCTGCGGCCCAGGCATCGCTGGCCAGCACGTCGGGTGAATCGATCTCGTAGAGCGCGGTCCAGGTCGGGGCCTCCATCGCCACGTCCTTGATCTCGCCGCCCAGGCTGACCTTGAAGTCCTGACCCTTCATGCGGGTCACCTTGCGCACGCCGGGCACTTTCAGCAGCAGCGGCACGTGTTCGGTATCATAGACCTCGTTGAACAGGTCCTCCTTTTCAGGTGCCACATCCATGCTCACCTGAAATATGTATCCCGCACTCATCGCCAGTCCCCCTGTGTCTGATTTCATGCAAGTCTGACGGTCACGGGTGACGGGCGCAATGATGCAGTCAGACAGCGGAAGAGACACATGCGATATTGGGAAGACATGGTGGTTGGGGAAACCTTTGTCGCCGGACCACACGAAGTGACGGAGGAAGCGGTGATCCGCTTCGCCAGCAAGTACGACCCGCAGTACTTTCACCTGGACGGCGAGGCGGCGAAGGACGGCCCCTTCGGCACGCTGACCGCATCGGGCTGGCACTCGGCATCCATCTGCATGCGGCTGATGGTTGGCGGCATGCTGGCCACCTTGAAGAGCGAGGGCGCGCCCGGTGTGAAGCTGTGCCGCTGGCTGCGTCCCGTGACGCCGGGGATGCAGTTGTCCCTGCATACCGAACTGCTGGACAAGTACCTTCCGAAGAGCCGCACCGACATCGGTTTCTGCAGCGTGCGCCACTTCCTGCGCACGGCGGACGGCACGGACGTGCTGCGGATGGAGAACGTGTTCATGATCGGTCGTCGTGGTGATGCAGGAGAGAACGCATGAGCCGCTGGTTCGAGGATATAGAGATCGGTCAGGTGCTCGAGACCGACAGCTACACCCTGACGAAGGAGGAGATCATCGAGTTCGCCACCGAATTCGATCCGCAACCCTTCCACATGGACGAGGAAGCGGCGAAGGATTCGGTGTTTCGGGGGCTGTGTGCCTCCGGCTGGCAGACGGCAGGCATCCTGATGCGGCTGCAGGTGCTGTCGCGGGGCGGAGACGACGGCGGGTCCATGGGATCGCCCGGGTTCGACGACCTGCGCTGGCTGAAGCCGGTGCGGCCCGGCGACACGTTGCGGGTGCGCAGCACCTGCGTGGAGAAGACGCCGTCGCGGTCCCGTCCCGACCGTGGATCGGCGGTCTTCCTGGCCGAGGTCTTCAACCAGAAGGATGAGGTGGTGATGGATGCGCGCCTGATCGGTATCATCAGGAAACGCGAGGCCGGGTGACCGGACCGAA
>CAJYBQ010000202.1 GCA_913064755.1 uncultured Alphaproteobacteria bacterium | reverse complement strand
TGCCGGGACTGCCAGCGCGCCACGGGCAGCGCCTATTTTCCGGCCTTCGTGGTCGCTGAAAGCAATTTCACCCTGCTGCAGGGCGATCCGGGCTGGCACGAGGTGACGGCGGACAAGGGACACCCCATGCGTCGGGCGTTCTGCCGCGACTGCGGATCACCGGTGTTCCTGAAGAACGGAGCCTCGCCCACGGCGCGGGTGCTCTACGCAGGCAGCCTGGATGATCCGGGTATCTATCGGCCATCGCGCAACATCTTCGTGGGCAGCGCCCATGCCTGGGACATCATGGATCCGGATCTGCCGCAGGACGCGGGCATGCCCGGCGGCTGAGCCACACGGGCCGCGCAGTGCCGTCACCCCGGTGAACCGATCTAGATACCGAACAGGTCGTTCAGGTTCAGGACCTTGTGGATCGCGATGGTGCGATCGGCATCGATGTCGAAATCCGTCGCCGGGTTGAACTGGCGCACGGTGGCCGCGTTGGTGTCGCGTTTCACCAGCCGCTTGCAATAGGCCTCGACCTGGTCGTCATCGCCATGCACCTGGATGACGACATCATCCCCGGCCCGCACGGGACGTCGGCCCGAGACATAGATCAGTTCCCCGTCCTCGAACCGTGGCGACATGGAATCGCCGACGATGTAGAGCGCGTAGATATCCACCGCCGTTGCAATGCCCGGCGGGCGGCGTACCCGGTCGATGGGGGACGAGGTATCGAGCTGGAATGCGCCCTTCAGGCTGCCCGCCGCGGTACCCAGTACCGGTACATCCAGCGGCATTTCACTGCGCGCGGGCGGCGCGGGCGCATCATCCCTGCGGATGATGGGTGACACGTCGGCAGAATCACCCGGCGTGTCCCGCAAGGGTTCCATCGGGCCACGGCCCGTCGCCAGCCACTCGAAGGAACAATCCAGCACCCTGGCAAGCTTTTCCATCGTGTCGCGGCGCGGGTTGCGGGACCGGCCCCGGCGAATGTTGCGGATGATTTCGGGACGACCGGCGGCCAGCATGGAGGCCCGGTAATCCGTCAGGCCCTTGTCGCGCAGTCTTCGGTCGATGCGTTCCAGCAATTCGTTGTTTTGCATATCAAACAAATAGGGCATTGCGCAAATCGGTACAAGTTAAAAATACCGAATTACTTGCCCTTGCACTCATTTTACCGAATTTGTTGCCGGGGCATGGATTCCCGCCATACCCTGCCCCGGCAACTTCGCGTCCGCTACATGACTGTCGGAAGAGGCGTTTCAGGCAACCAGCGCTTCATCGGGAATGGCATAGAGTGCCGCTGCCCCCTGGCGCGCGGCCAGGCCCAGGGATGCGGCCTGCGGCACGATCTGGGTGGCAAAGAAATGCGCGGTACCGATCTTGGCATTCAGGAACGGCGCGTCGCCCGTTCCGGTGGCCACCTGCCCGGCAGCCGAAATTGCGGCGCGGGCCAGCAGGTCCCCGCCTGTCATCAGGCCCATCAGGCGCAGGAACGGTGCGGCCCCCGCCGCGGCATCGCTCGCCGAGCTGCCCATCCGCTCCACCAGCCAGCTGGCCGATTCCTCTGCCGCGGCGCGGGCATCCTCCAGCGGTTCGGCCATGGCCCGCACACGCTCGTCGGCGTTGTCGCGGCAACCGGCGATGGTGCCGGCGACTTCCGCCAGCAGGTCGCGGATCGGTTCGCCACCGTTCAGGGTCAGCTTGCGCATCACCAGGTCCATGGCCTGGATTCCATTCGTGCCCTCGTAGATCGGCAGGATGCGACTGTCGCGATAATGCTGCCCGGCACCGGTCTCCTCGACAAAGCCCATGCCGCCGTGGACCTGGACACCGACCGACGACATCTCGACACCGATGTCGGTGCCGAAGCCCTTGGAAATCGGCGTCAGCAATTCGGCCAGCCCGCCACGACGACGGGCGGTGTCCGCATCCGGATGGCGACGGCCATAGTCCAGGCAAGCCGCGTTGTAGAGGCAGATCGCCCGCGATGCTTCCGTGTAGGACTTCATCGTCATCAGCATGCGCCGCACGTCGGCATGGTCGATGATCGCACCGGAACCACCGGCACCGCCGTCGGGTATCGGCTTGCCCTGCACCCGGTCGCGGGCAAAGGCCACGGCGCGCTGGTAGGCGCGGTCGGCCACGGCAACGCCCTGGGTGCCGACCGACAGGCGGGCATTGTTCATCATCGTGAACATGGACCGCATGCCCTTCATTTCCTCGCCCACCATCCAGCCGACGCAGCCATCGTTGTCGCCGTAGGACATGACGCAGGTCGGGCTGCCGTGGATGCCGATCTTCTCCTCGATGGAAACACAGCGCAGGTCGTTCCGCTCCCCCAGGGAACCGTCGTCGTTGACCAGGAACTTCGGCACCAGGAACAGGCTGATGCCCCGCGTCCCCGCCGGTGCGTCCGGTGTACGGGCAAGCACCAGGTGGACGATGTTCTCGGCCATGTCGTGTTCGCCGTAGGTGATGAATATCTTCTGGCCCTTGATCAGCCAGGTGCCGTCACCGCGCGGTTCGGCCTTTGAACGCAGGGCGCCCACGTCCGACCCGGCCTGCGGCTCGGTCAGGTTCATCGTCGCGGTCCATTCGCCGGAAATCATGCGGTCGAGGTACTTCGCCTTCAGTTCGTCGGAACCATGCGCCTCCACCGCGTCGATCGCGCCCTGGGTCAGCAGCGGGCAGAGCGAAAAGGCCAGGTTGGCGGCATTCCACATCTCCGTCAGGGCGATGGTCACGGCCCAGGGCAGGCCACCGCCGCCGCGTTCCATGTCGAACGGGACACCGTTCCAGCCGCCTTCGCAGAACTGGCGGTAGGCATCGGCGAACCCCGGTGCCGTGCGCACGATGCCGTTCTCGTATTGCGCACCATCCTGGTCACCGCTCCAGTTCAGCGGACCGAGCACGCCATTCGCCAGTTTCGCGGCTTCCTCCAGGATCTGATCCACCAGGTCCGGTTCCGCATGTTCGTAGCCGGGCAAGCGGGAGATATCCTCCAGGTCCAGCACGTGGTTCAGAACAAAGCGCAAATCGCGCACGGGGGCGTTGTAGTCGGACATGGGGGCGGCTCCCTTGTGGTATCCGTATCGGAAATGTCTGGCGCGGAGTGTACGGGCAATGCCGACACCCCGGCAATTGCCTGTGGGTTGAATGGTACGCACGGCAAGGCGAAACGGCCCACACCGCATCGCCAGGGGTTCTGTAGCGTGACTTGACGTCTTCTTCACTGCCGTTCAAGGGATGCGTGGTGCGACACAGGTGAGCAAGCATGGAAGATGACACGATCCGGACGCGGGAAATCGAGCAGGCCGCAGCCCTGCTGCGGGCCGGTGAACTGGTGGCATTCCCGACGGAGACGGTCTACGGCCTGGGCGCGGACGCGACCAATGGTGCCGCCGTTGCACGCATCTTCGCCGCCAAGAACCGCCCCAGCTTCAACCCGCTGATCGCCCACGTTCCGGATACGCAGGCCGCGCGCAGGCTCGTCGTCTTCGATGACCTCGCAGAACGGCTGGCGGCGCGGTTCTGGCCCGGCGCCCTCACCCTCGTCCTGCCCCGGCAGGAAGACTGCCCGGTCGCCGCCATATGTTCGGCCGGGCTGGACACGCTGGCCGTGCGGGTGCCCGCCGGCGACATCGCGCAGAACCTGCTGCGGGCCACCGGCAGGCCCGTCGCCGCGCCCTCCGCCAATCCATCCGGCAGGCTGAGCCCCACCACCGCGGCCCACGTCCGCGACGGCCTGGGCGATCGCGTGGCCATGATCCTGGATGGCGGTGCCTGCGCCGTTGGCGTGGAATCGACAGTCGTCGGCATCTTCGACGGACAGGCCGTGCTGATGCGCCCCGGCGGACTGTCGGTGGAAGAGATCGAAGAAGTGACGGGACCGCTGCAGCAGCCGGATGGCGAGACCACCACCCCGGCAAGTCCCGGCATGCTGGCGAGCCATTACGCGCCGCGCGGGGTGCTG
Source organism: uncultured Alphaproteobacteria bacterium (assembly GCA_913064755.1). Classification (GTDB taxonomy): domain Bacteria; phylum Pseudomonadota; class Alphaproteobacteria; order Minwuiales; family Minwuiaceae; genus Minwuia. The sequence continues at coordinate 2,564 of CAJYBQ010000202.1, read as the reverse complement.
CGCCTGAACGCCGACAGTGCGCAAGACGGCGAGATCCTGATCGGGTTCGGACCGGATGCCCCGGCAGGCATCAACCTCAGCCCGTCAGGCGACCTCGTGGAAGCGGCGGCCAACCTATTCCAGGTGCTGCACGACATCGACCACGCCGGTGCGACGCGCATCGCGGTCATGCCGATTCCGCGTCACGGGCTGGGCCTTGCGATCAACGATCGCCTCACTCGGGCGGCGGCGCCGAGAGACGCGTGATCACGAAGATCGCCAGCAGCAGGATGCCCGCGTGGGTCCAAAGCGCCGGACCGTAGCCACCGGCACTGTCGCGGATGACACCGCTCAATCCCGGCCCCATGCCCTGGAACAGGTAGAGGAACAGGGCCAGCAGACCATAGGTCTTGCCGTAGCCGCTTGGCCCGAACCAGCGCCGTGCCAGCAGGGGCGGCAGGATGACGAGACAGCCGACGACAAAGCCGGACAAGGCGCAGGCCGCATAGAGCATCAGGCCCGGCGGCGCCTCCGCGATCGCCACCAGTCCCAGGGCCTGCAGGCCGTAGGAAACCGCCGCGATGGTGCGCAGGTCGAAGCGGGCGGCAAGGAACCCCAGGCCGAAACGCCCGATGATTCCGGCCGCCGCCGTCACGGCGACGGCATCGGCGGCGCTGGTGCGGGTCAGGCGTTCCTCCAGAACCGGAATCTGGTGTGACAGGAAACCGACCTGCGCGGCCAGGCTGAGTCCCGACGCCAGCACGATCACCCAGAATGCCGGAATGGCAGCGGTCGCGCGGAAATGTCCGAACGCGGGGGCCGCGACAACGTCAACCGCCCCGGGCGGGCGGGCGATGACCAGGGCGGCGACGGGAATCGTCACGATGATGATCGACAGGCCGGCCGCCGTCGCGGCAAAGGGAAAGCCCTCCGCCACCGCGATGCGGGTGATGACCGGAACCATGACCATGGCCCCGACACTCGCGCCCGTCAGCGCGAAACTCATTGCCACGCCGAGGTTGCGGTCGAACCAGGGGCTCAGCGTGGCACTGATGCCCACGGCACCGACGGCCGGATAGCCCAGCGCCATGATCACGAAGGCGACGTAGATATGCCAGAGCTCGCTCGCCTGGCCCAGCATCAGGACACTGATCCCGACCAGCGTCCCGCCGACCGCCATGACCGCACGCGGTCCCAGCCGGTCGATCAGGCTGCCGGTGATCACGGTCATCGGAATGCCGACGACCCAGAACAGGGAGATCGCGCCGGACACCGAACTGGTCGACCAGCCGTGCAGCCGGGTCAGGGACGCGATGTAGAAACCGTGGCCGTAGAAGACAGTTCCCCAGGCAAAGATCGCGATGAGGAAACAGCCCGCCGTTACCGCCCAGCCACGGTGAAACCGCGACCGCATGGCCTGTTCCGAAATGGGTGTCGACGCGTGATCCATGGCCGGAACCTAGCCGCAGTGGCCTCGGCCTGTCCCCAGTGCATTTGGCATGGCTCGCCCGACGAGTTGTCCCCGACGGGTCATGCCGGCCGGATCAGGACGCGCCGTCCGCGACGGGAGCAAAGGCCTCGACCCCGTCCTCGATCCCCTTCAACCGGTGATGCCCGACCGACCTGAACCCGCCACTCGCGGCCTCCGCGAACTCCGATGTCACAAGCACCGGAACGGACAGGTCTGCCGACAGCTTCTCCAGCCGCGCCGCCCGGTTCACCGCCGGGCCGATGACCGTGAAATCCAAGCGCCCGGCAGAGCCGATATTGCCGTAGAACACATCGCCGACATGCAGGCCGAAGCTGCTGCGCAACGGCGGCTTGCCCTCGGCTTCGCGTCGCTGATTGACCACCTCCAGCCCCGCAATCGCATCATGCGCAGCCTGCAGGGCCCTGTTGCAGGCGTCCGTCGCGCTTGCCTCTTCCTCGACCGGGAAGATGGCAAGCGCCGCATCGCCGATGAACTTGAGTATCTCGCCCCCAGACGCCTCGATCGCCGCGCCGACGGCACCGAAATAGTCGTGCAGGACATTGATGATGTATTTGCGGGGCAGCCGTTCCGACATGGCCGTGAAGCCGCGCAGGTCGCAGAAGAACACCGCAGCCGGGATCCGCCGCGCCGACCCCCGGCGTATCGCGCCGTCCAGCACCCGCGCGCCGGTACCGTGCCCCAGGTAGACGTCCAGCAGGTCGCTCGCCAGCTTTCGACCGACGTGGATCTCGCTCAGCATGCCGAACACCGGCATGAAGCCGCGCAGGGCAGCAAGCTCCGAATCGGTAAACCCACCTGCCCGTCGCAGCGAAAAGCTTGCCGGCTGTCGCCTGTCCCCGGTCAACGGCACGCCGAGCGCGATGTAGTCGGTATAGCCGTCGTCCCGCAGGCCCTCCATGAAGGCATATTCCAGGTCCGGGTCATCGCCTTCCAGCCGACACCGCACCTGCTCCCCCGCCTTCCATGATCACGCGCACGGGGCTGACCAGGTAATCGGTGGACTGCTGCATCCCGTGACCCCACTCTTCGGGGCACACCTCACCCTGCTCAGCAGCACCGAAATAGGAGATCGCCGCGACTTCAGGGTGCCGGG
>CAJYBQ010000201.1 GCA_913064755.1 uncultured Alphaproteobacteria bacterium | reverse complement strand
CCACGGCGGCCTGCGGCGGCGGGCGGACGACACCCCCCGGGCTGCTGACCAGGCTGAACGAGGTGGGTGGTGCCAATGGCAACGGCGTGCTGGACATCGGGGAGAACCGCTTCAGCGGAATTAAGCAACGCGGCGTCTATGAAACACCTGGCGGCACCGTCCTGTTCGGGATGCGCGAGGCGATGGAATCCATCACGCTGGAACGGGGCGCGATGCACCTGAAGGACGAGTTGATGCCGCGCTATGCGGAGGTGCTCTACAACGGGTTCTGGTTCAGCCCGGAACGGGAGATGCTGCAGGCCGCCATCGACAAGGCGTCGGAGCGGGTCACCGGCACGGTCCGGGCCAAGCTCTACAAGGGCAACATCATGATCACGGGCCGGAAGTCGCCCCTGAGCCTGTATGACGAGGCCATCGTGACGTTCGAGGATGATGCCGGTGCCTACGACCAGCGCGATGCGCAGGGCTTCATCAAGCTGAACGCGTTGCGGCTGCGCCTGCTCGGTCGGGAGAAGAAGTAGCCATGGCCGTCGACACCAGCCGCGCCTTCGTGCCCGTCAACATCGCGGTCATGACCGTCTCCGACAGCCGCACCCCGGAAACGGACAAGTCGGGGGACGCGCTGGTGGAGCGCCTGACCGCGGCGGGTCACAGGCTGGCCGCGCGAACCATCGTCACCGATGACATCGGCCGGATCGCGGACCAGTTGCGGGCCTGGGTGGCGGATGCCGACATCGATGTCGTCATTTCCACCGGTGGCACCGGGGTGACGGGGCGCGACGTGACACCGGAAGCATTCGCCAGTGTCTGGGAAAAGGAGATCGCCGGGTTTGGCGAGCTGTTCCGGCAGCTTTCCTACGCCAGGATCGGCACTTCCACGATCCAGTCACGCTGCACGGCGGGCGTCGCCGGGGGCACCTACCTGTTTGCCCTGCCGGGATCACCGGGCGCGTGTCGCGACGGTTGGGACATGATCCTCGCGACCCAGCTGGATATCAGGTTCCGGCCCTGCAATTTCGTCGAGTTGCTGCCGAGGCTCACGGAGCGCTGATTGCGCGACAGCATACGGAATCGGCCAGCGCTGATTGCGCGACAGCATACGGAATCGGCCAGCGCTGATTGCGCGACCCGGCCCCTCGGGCGCGTTCCAACGTGCCATCGGACCCATGCACGGCACGGACGGTGCATATCCCCTTGAAATACCTGTACCAAGCAAGCCGATCTGGTATGTTTTGCCTTGAGGAGGGCCGCGCTTTGCAAAAAATTCTCGGGATGTGTCTCGTTTCGTTGTCAGTTCTGGGAATCAGTGCGTCGGCGCAGTCGTCACTGAGCGGTCCCTACGTGAGCGGCGCGATCATCGGGACGTCGCCTGAAGAGTCCGGTTTCACGGGTGCGAACGTCGGCGATCTGGACCTCGACCTGGGGCTTGGCGGTCTTCTCGCCGCCGGGATGCAGTTCGAGAGCGGCTTCCGGTTCGAAGGCGAACTCTCCTATCGTCACAACGGTGCCAGCACCTTCAACAATGCGGCCACCGGTGGCTCCCTCAGCAGCCTGGCCGGCATGGGCAACCTGATCTGGGAATACGACAACAGCTCCGGCATCTACCCCTATATCGGCGCGGGCATCGGCCTGGCCTACGTGTCGGCCTTCGACGTCAACGTGGGCGCGCAGAACGTCGATGATTCGGACGTCGCGCTGGCCTACCAGGGCATCGCCGGCCTGGCCTTCGCCGTAACCCCGAACCTGTCGCTGACGGCAGAATATCGATATTTCTTCACCGAGGACGCGGACTTCCGGAATTCGGCCAATGCCGACGTGCAGGCGAGCTACGCGAATCATTCGGCCCTGCTCGGGCTGCGCTACCGCTTTGGTTCCTCGCCGCAGCGGGTGGAGCAGGCCGCGGCCCAGGCCCGGCCGGTCGTGCGCCCGGTTGCCCGGCAGACCGAACAGCGGCCCCGTCGCCTTGCACCGCCGCCGCCCGCCCGCCAGGTGGCGCAGCAGACGCTGCCGGCCAGCCAGGCCCAGGCCGCGATGCAGTTGCGCCAGACCTACGTCGTGTTCTTCAACACCAACAGCGCCAGCCTGACGCCGGAGGCACGTGCCACGGTCGCGCAGGCGAGCACCAGGGCCAAGGCCGACCGTGCCAGGCTGATCGAACTGACCGGCCACACGGACCGGGCCGGTACCGCCGCCTACAACCTGCGCCTGTCGCAGCGCCGGGCCGAAAGCACCGCGGTGGAGTTCCGCAACAATGGTGTCACGGCCGAGACGCGGTTGTTCGCCCGCGGTGAGACCGACCCGGAAGTGCCCACCGCCGACGGGGTTGCCAACCCGCGCAACCGCCGGGTGGAGATCGTCGTGCAGGGCGAAGGCGACGGGATGATCAAGCCGCAGAACTGATCTGGCACTGACCGGGCTGATCCCGCCGATCATTCAGGCCGACTGGCTGCCCGCCAGCCGGGAATCGGCAACGCGCTGGCGCGATTCGACAAGATTTCATGACCGGCCCGAACGGCCCCTGTTGACCACGGGGGCCGTTCGTGTTTTCGTCATGCAATGGAACAAAATGGGAACATCTGGCAGGACGAGGATTTCGCCGACCTGCCGGTGAAGGGCAAGGAAATCGATTTCACGACCCGTGCCGCCCCCGATTCGGTGCGGGGCCGCGGCGCGCGGTCGAACGCGGTCGGGCGCTACGAGAAGGAACAGCGGCTGACGGTCGATGACGGCTGGGGCGGGCCGGAGGAATGGCGCGGCGCGGGACGGGCGCTGCGCACGAACGTCAGCATCGATGCATCGCGCAGCATCATCGCGCGCAACACGTCGCCCGACCTGGGTTTCGACCGGTCGATCAACCCCTACCGGGGCTGCGAACATGGATGCATCTACTGCTTTGCGCGCCCGACGCATGCCTGGCTGGGCCTGTCGCCGGGACTGGATTTCGAGACACGGTTGTTCATGAAGCCGGATGCGGCGGTGCTGCTGGACGCCGAATTGCGCAAGCCCGGGTATGCCTGCAAGACCATCGCGCTCGGCACCAATACCGATCCCTACCAGCCGCTGGAGCGGGAGCACGGGATCACCCGGTCCATCCTGGAGGTGCTGCAGCGGTTCAACCATCCGGTGGGCATCGTCACCAAGTCGAACCTCGTCACGCGGGATATCGACATCCTTTCCGAGATGGCGCAACGGGGACTGGCCAAGGTGGCGATCTCGGTCACCACGCTGGACGCCGGGCTGGCGCGACGCATGGAACCGCGGGCATCGACACCGGCGCGGCGGCTGGACGCGGTGGCGCAACTGGCCGGGGCCGGTATTCCGGTCGGTGTGCTTGCCGCGCCGATGATCCCCAGCCTGAACGAACCGGAACTGGAGCAGATCCTGGCCGCGTCGCGTACCGCCGGTGCGACGGAGGCTGGGTACATCATGGTCCGGCTGCCGCTGGAGATCACCGACCTGTTCCAGGAATGGCTGGCGGAGGAGGCACCCAACAGGGCGGCGCGGATCATGAAACTGATCCGGGAGATGCGCGGTGGGCGCGATTACGACGCCAGGTTCGGCAAGCGGATGACCGGCACCGGGGCCTATGCCGCCATGGTGGCCCGGCGGTTCCGGATCGCGACGGCCCGCCTGGGTCTGAACGACAGGCGGCTGCGGCTTGATGCTTCCCGGTTCAGCCCGCCGCCGCGCGCCGGGGACCAGTTGCCGCTGTTCTGATGCAGACCGCGCTTGAGGTGGCCTTGCGCCCGTCGGTATGATCGGACGGCCTCCGGCCTGTTTGGCCGGATGGTCTCCAATGGCAGATGAACGGGTGCGCAGATGACTGGTTCCAGGGTGTCACCATCGACGGACGCCGCCTACATGTCGGGCTTCGGCAATGAATTCGCCACGGAATCGCTGCCCGGGGCCTTGCCGGCGGGGCAGAATTCACCGCAACGAGCGCCTTACGGCCTCTATGCCGAACAGCTTTCCGGATCGCCCTTCACGGCGCCGCGTGCGACGAACCAGCGGACCTGGATGTACCGGATGCGGCCCTCGGTGCTGCATTCCGGTGCCATGTCGGACGTCGACCTGCCGCTGTTCCGGTCCGCCCCGACGGTGGGGGAAGGCAGCTTGCCGCTCAATCCCCTGCGCTGGGACCCGACGCCGCTGCCTGAGGGGGATGCAACATTCCTGACCGGCATGCGGACGATGACCGCCGGCGGCGACGTTGCCACCCATACGGGTTACGCGATCCACACCTATGGCATCACCCGGTCGATGGTGGATGACTACTTCTACAGCGCCGACGGCGAATTCCTGGTGGTGGCCGAACAGGGCGGGCTGATCTTCCACACCGAACTGGGGCAGGTGGCCATCCGCCCCGGCGAGATCGCGGTGATCCCGCGCGGCGTCAAGTTCCGGGTGGCGCTGGACGGCTGCGCCGCGGCCCGTGGCTATGTCTGCGAGAACTACGGTGCCGCCCTGACCCTGCCCGAACGGGGGCCGATCGGTGCCAACGGCCTGGCCAATCCACGGGATTTCCTGTCGCCGGTCGCGGCGTGGGAGGACAAGGACGGCACCGATTGCACCCTGACCGTCAAGTGGTGCGGGCGGTTCCAGCAGTGTCACCTGTCCCATTCGCCGCTGGACGTGGTGGCGTGGCACGGCAACCTCGCGCCCTACAAGTACGACCTCGACCGGTTCTCGCCCGTCGGTGCCATCCTGAATGATCATCCCGATCCGTCGATCTTCACGGTACTGACCTCGGCCACGGCGGAGCCGGGCACCGCGAACGTCGATTTCGTGATCTTCCCGCCGCGCTGGCTGGTGGCGGAGAACACCTTCCGCCCGCCCTGGTACCACGTCAACGTCATGTCGGAATTCATGGGCCTGATCCACGGCGTCTATGACGCGAAGCCCGAAGGCTTCGTGCCGGGGGGCATGTCGCTGCACAATTGCATGCTGCCGCATGGCCCGGACCATGATGCCTTCAACGGCGCATCGTGGAAGGACCTGGCGCCGGAGAAGCTGGCCGACACCATGGCCTTCATGTTCGAGACCCGCCTGCCGCAGCACCTGACCCGTTTCTCATCGGAACTGCCCAGCCGCCAGGAACGCTATTTCGACTGCTGGCGCGGCCTGAAGCGGAATTTCGACCCCGCGCGCCGGGACTGGAGCCGGGACGGGGAATGACCTCACGCGGATGGCGAAGACGTCATCCTGCGATGAAGGCCCCATGGCGTGCAGAAGGGTCCGGCCCGGACGCCGGTCAGATGCGCGATGGTGGCGACGCAGGTGAAGAGGCCCCGGAACCGCCAGCCCGCGGGACGTGATGCGGTCACGGCAATGACGCGGGCATGCCCGCCTGCAACGGCGCGGCGCAGGTCGGGGATGATGTGGCTGCCGTGCACGACACCGACCGACAGCACGTCACTGCCCGGATTGACCACCAGCCAGGCATTGCCCCGGCCCTCCGGACTGATCGCCAGCACGTGGCGAAAGCCCGGTCGCAGGCACCGCAACAGCAGATGCAGGACCCGGTTGCGCAGCCTGCAGCCCGGCGCGGCGGCGCCAGGATCGACGAAGATGACCAGCCAGGGGCGATGGACCGGCGCGGTGGGCAGGTGGAGCAGGCTGCCCTGTCGGATAGCGTCTTCGGCCATTGTCGAGTTCCCTTTTCCTCACCCCGGCGGACCTGCGTTTCACGCCCGCTCGCCATGCTAGGTGCGGATGCGAATTGCGTACCCCCGGCGAATGCTGAATTCTGCTGTCCTGATCCGGGGAGGAAGAATGATGATGAAACTTGATGGCAAGGTGGCGCTGGTGACGGGGGCCGGTCGCGGTATCGGTCGGTCGGTCGCGATGAAACTCGCATCGGAAGGCGCGCGCGTCTTCGTCAACGACCTGGATGCGGAGCCGATGGGCGAGGTCATGCAGGCGATTGCGGACGCGGGCGGGCAGGCGGCGGGGCTTGCCGGTTCGGTCACGGGCAAGGGCTTCGCCGATGAACTGGTGGCCGGGGCGCTGGACGCCTTCGGTGGCCTCGACATCATCGTCAACAACGCGGGCTATATCTGGAACTCGACCATCCAGAACCAGACCGACGAGCAGATCATGGCGATGCTGGATGTGCATGCCGGCGCGCCGATTCGTATCCTTCGCGCGGCCCAGCCGCATTTCCGCGCCGCCTTCAAGGCAGAGCAGTCGGAGGGCCGCCGGGTGGTGCGCAAGGTGGTCAACATCTCGTCCATGGCTGCCGTCTACGGCATGCCGGCCGCAGTATCCTACGCGGCGGGGAAGGGCGCGGTCGTTGGCATGACCAATGGCCTGGCGCGGGAATGGGGCCGGTTGCAGGTGACGGTCAACTCGGTCGCATTCGGCTATATCGATACCCGCCTGACCCAGCGTTTCGGCGCCAATGCCCATCCTACGATCGAGGTGGAGGGGCGCGCCCCCAAGGTCGGCTTCCCCGCGGAACACCAGGCAGACCTGGCCACCCTGCACCCGCTGCAGCCGAACCCCCCCGCCGACAACCCGCCCAACGCGGTCTCCCTCTGCCGCC
>CAJYBQ010000200.1 GCA_913064755.1 uncultured Alphaproteobacteria bacterium | reverse complement strand
GGGGGAGGGAGAGGACGTGGGGGGCTGGGAGGTGTGTGGGAGGGGCGGGGGGGTGGGGGCGGAGGAGCTGTGCTGGGGACCGGGGGATCGCAGCGGGTATCATGGCCTGACGTTCGGCTGGACGGTCGGGGAACTGGTCCGGCGTACCTCGGGCAAGTCGCTTGGCACCTATTTCCAGGATGCGATTGCCGGTCCGCTGGGCATCGACTTCTGGATCGGACTGCCGGAGGAGATAGAGGAACGGGTGGCGCCGATGATCTTCCGCCGTCATGAGCCGGGCGATCCGCAACCCCCCTTCCTGCAGGTCGGGCTGAACGAACCCGGCTCCATCCCGCACCTGTTCCTGTTCAACTCGGGTGGTTTCCTGTCCAAGGGCTGCAACACGCGCGAAGGCCACATGGCCGAACTGGGCGGGGCGAGCGGCATCACCAACGGACGCGGGCTGGCAGGCCTGTATCGGCCCTTCGCCAACGGCGGTTCGTGGGACGGTGTCGACCTGGTGGATGCCGACACGCTGGCGGACATGGAGGCCGTGTCTGTGGCCACGGGGCGTGACGCCACCTTGCAGATACCGACACGCTTCGCCCCCGGATTCATGAAGTCGATGGACAACCGGGCGCTGGGGATCGAAGGCGCGATCATCGGACGCCGGGCCTTTGGCCATGTCGGTGCCGGTGGCTCGCTCGGTTTCGCCGACCCGGAAACCGGGCTCAGCTTCGGCTATTCGATGAACCGCATGGGCGAGGGGCTGTTGCTCAACGAACGCGGGCAGGCGCTGGTGGATGCGGCCTATGACGCGCTTGGTGGCATGGAGCAGGCGGGCGGCGCCTGGCGTCCCGCGGCATGAGCACGGAGATGGTCGTGGACGACATCCCCGGACCACGGGACCGCCGCTACGATGTGACGCCCGAAGCCTTCGTGGCCGAGATGGCGGAACGCTACGGCATTGACGGTGACTTCACCTTCACGGACATGGTCGCGCGGGCCGCGGACCGGTACCCCGATCATGTCGCGATGGTGCACATGGGGCGGGACACCACCTATGCCGGGATGATGCTGCGCATCCAGGCGGCTCGGGTGATGCTGGTCGACCGTTTCGGTGTTCGTCCCGGCGACCGGGTCGAGCTGCTGATCGACAATTCCGATCATTACGCGATCTGGTACCTGGCCATCCTGGCCGTCGGCGCCGTGGCCGTGCCGATCAATCCGAAGCTGGTGCCAAGGGAACTGGCCTTCATGGTGCAGGATTCGGCGCCCGTGCTGTTCGTGCAGGAAAGCCGCTTCGATGACCTGATCGACCAGTCGCTCGACCTGGCCGGGCTGCAACCGCCGCGCCTGGTGGTGGACCGCGATCCGCCACCACCACCGGCAGGGGACTGGCAGCCCACGGTCGGCATCGATGTGCGTGCCCCCTGCGCGATCTACTACACGTCCGGGACCACGGGCACGCCGAAGGGTGTCGTGCACAATCACCACAGCCTGCTGGCCTGTGCCGTCCTGTCGCCGGAAACCTGGGAGTATCCGGGGCCGGACATGCGGCTGCTGGCCTGCACGCCGATGTTCCACATCGCCAGTCACGTCTTCTTCCTCGTCACCCTGACGCTGGGCGCGACACTGGTCATCGACGGCTATCAGACCGAACGCACGATGCGCCAGATCGCCGACCATCGCATCGACGCCTTCTTCGCCGTTCCCAGCCAGTTGCTGATGATGGAACAGCACCCGCTGAAGGATGAACTGGACTTCGGTCACGTGAGGGCCATCGGCTTCGGTGCCGCGCCGATGGCGATGGACCGCTTGCAGGCGGTGCAGGACATGTTCCCCAATGCGCGGCTGGTGCATTGCATGGGGCAGACGGAGAGTTCCGGCCTGATCGTGGCGCTGTCGTCCGCCGAGGCCTTCGCGAAGATCGGTTCCGTCGGGCTGGCGGTGCCGGGGTGCGAATTGCGCATCGTCGACGGCGAAGACCGGGAGGTGCCGCATGGCACGGTCGGGGAACTGGTCAGTCGCGGACCGCAGAACATGATCGGCTACCTCAATCGGGAGGAGGCAACGGCGGAGACCCTGCGCGGTGGGTGGTTGCATACCGGCGACCTGGGCTATCGCGACACGGACGGGTACCTGTTCCTGGTGGACCGGGCCAAGGACATGATCATTCGCGGCGGGGAGAACATCTACTCCACCGAGGTCGAGGACGTGATCTACATGATGTCCGGCGTGTCGCTCTGCGCCGTCATCGGCATCCCCGACAAGCTGTTCGGCGAAGAGGTCGCGGCCTTCATCCTGGCGAAACCCGGCGTGGTGCTGACGGCGGAGGAGGTGCAGGCCCATTGCCGCGCCAACATGGCGTCCTACAAGGCGCCCCGCGTGGTCACCTTCGTCGAGGATTTCGCCATGACCGCGACCGGCAAGATCCAGAAGGGGGAGTTGCGCAAGCTGGGCACCGCATGACGCGGGTGGACCTGCCGCGAGGCAATTTGACAATGGCCTGTCCGGTGACCACCTGACGGGACAGCACACCACCAGTGGAGGAACCGACCATGGCACTATTCGGCAGCAAGCGGGACGATGGCGCATTCGGTGTCGTGTCCGGGGAATTTCCCGACGCCGCACTGGACGTCGCGGTGACGGAGGAGGAACAGATTGCCGTTCTGGCCGGGGGTTGCTTCTGGTGCGTCGAGGCGGTCTACCTGGAACTGAAGGGCGTGCATTCGGTGGTCTCGGGCTATGCCGGCGGATCGGCGGAGACGGCCGACTACCGCAGCGTCTGCACCGGCCGCACCGACCACGCCGAGGTGATCGAGGTGCGCTATGATTCCAGCCAGATCACCTTCGGCGAACTGCTGAAGATCTTCTTCGCCGTCGCGCATGACCCGACCCAGAAGGACCGGCAGGGCAACGACATCGGTCGCCAGTACAGGTCCTCCATCTTCTACCTCGACGACGAGCAGAAGCGGGTGGCGGAGGCCTATATCGCCCAGATCAACGCGGCAGGCGTCTTCGACCGCCCCATCGCCACGGTGCTGGAACCGCTGGAGGTATTCTTCGATGGCGAGGATTACCACCAGAACTACGCCGCGCGGAATCCGACGCAGCCCTATATCGCGCACCTGGCCGCGCCGAAGGTGCAGAAGCTGTATCAGCAGTATCGCGAGAAGACGAAGGCTGCGGTCTAGTCCGCGCTGTCATTCGATCACATTGCGGGCCAGAGCCGGCCCTTTTTCCGGCAGATTTCAGCACCTGGCCCAAGCCCGCTTCACATGGCTGCCCCGCCGGGGCCATGTTTCGATGGACGGGCGCGACCGGTTTCCGTATTCCGCTGAGGCATTCACCTCCGTGGAAAAGGATTTCCCGTGCGCGCATCATTTGCAGTTACGACACTCGTCTCGTCATCGTTGCTTCTGGCAGCCTGTGGCGGTTCATCTCCGCATCCCGTGTCCCAGTATCAGCCCGGTGACGAAGAGCGCACCTGCGAAGGACTGCGCCACGAGATCGCTGCAAACGAGGCCGAGATCGTCCGTCGTCTGCCCGGCGAGGATGCGACGGGCAAGAATGTCGCCCTCGGCGTCGCGGGTGCATTCCTGCTGGTGCCGCTGTTCTTCATGGACTTCAAGGACGCCGAGCGGATCGAGATCGAATCATACCGGCGTCGCAACCAGTGGCTGCGTGAAGTCGCCGCGAAGAAGGATTGCAACGTTCCGGAACCGAAGGTGAAATTCCAGAAGGAAGAAACCTCGGAAACCGACACCAACGAATAGGTCTTCGGGCTTCAGCCTGACCGGGATACGGGGTCCGGCCTTCGTGTGACGTGGCGCGAAGGCCCGGGCACCCCGACCCCGGGATCGGCGACGGACCGTGGTCCCTGTTCCGTTCCGGGGGGCGGGGAGGCCCGTGCGCGATCGCGTCTTCAGCCGCCGAGAATCTTCTCGCGCAGGATCTTGTTGACCGCCTGCGGGTTGGCCTTGCCGCCCGACAGTTTCATGACCTGGCCGGTGAACCAGCCAAGCAGCTTTTCCTTGCCGTCCTTGACGTCGGCGACCTTGTCGGGGTTTTCCGCGATCACCTGGTCGACGACGGCGGTGATCGCGCCTTCGTCGGTGACCTGCTTCAGGCCCTTTTCCGCGATGATCGTGTCCGGGTCCTGGTGCGTCTCGCACATCACCTCGAACACTTCCTTGGCGATGCGCCCGGAAATGGTCTTGTCGACGATGCGGTCGATCAACTGTCCCAGCTGGCCGGCAGCAATCGGGCTTTCGGCAATCGTGATCCCGGTGCGGTTCAGGAAGCCGAACAGGTCGGTGGTGACCCAGTTGGCGGACAGCTTGGCGTCACGCCCGGCGGCCACGGCCTCGTAATAGTCGGCCGACTCACGGTCGGAGACCAGCGTGCGGGCGTCATATTCCGACAGTCCGAAATCCGCCATGAAGCGGGCCTTCTTCGCGTCGGGCAATTCCGGCAGGCTGTCGCGGATGGCCTGCACGAACGCCTCGTCCATTTCCAGCGGCAGCAGGTCGGGATCGGGGAAGTAACGGTAATCGTGGGCTTCTTCCTTTGACCGCATCGACCGGGTGACACCCTTGTTGGGGTCGTAGAGCCGGGTTTCCTGGTCGATCTGGGCACCGTCTTCCAGGATCTCGATCTGGCGCCGGGCCTCGTGCTCGATGGCCTGGCGGATGAAGCGCATGGAATTGACGTTCTTGATCTCGCACCGCGTGCCCAGTTCCTCGCCCGGGCGACGGACGGAAACGTTCACGTCGGCGCGCAACGACCCTTCGGCCATCACCCCGTCACAGGTGCCGAGATAACGCACGATCCGCTGTACCTTGTCGACATAGGCGGTGGCTTCCTCGGCGGAGCGCATGTCCGGGTCGGAAACGATCTCCATCAGCGCGACGCCGCAGCGGTTCAGGTCGACGTAGGTCATCGACGGATGCTGGTCATGGATGCTCTTGCCCGCATCCTGCTCCAGGTGCAGCCGCTCCACGCCGATCTCCTTCGACGTGCCGTCCGCCAGGTCGATGGTGACGTGGCCACGCCCGACGATGGGCTGCTTGAACTGGCTGATCTGGTAGCCCTGCGGCAGGTCGGGATAGAAATAGTTCTTCCGGTCGAACACCGAATAGAGATTGATTTCCGAATTCAGGCCCATGCCCGTGCGGACCGCCTGTTCGACGCATTTCTCGTTGATGGTGGGCAACATGCCGGGCAGGCCCGCATCGACGAAGCTCACCTGGCTGTTCGGGTCGGCACCGAATTCGGTCGAGGCGCCGGAGAACAGCTTGGCATCCGACGTCACCTGGGCATGGATTTCGAGGCCCAGCACGATTTCCCAGTCGCCGGTCTCGCCCGCGATCAGGTTGGCGGGGTTGGTCGGGATATCTCTCATGACAGCCACCACTTGCTTGGCCGCGCGGAGAAGGCGGCGGCACTTTCCAGCACGCCACCCACGCGGAACATGGTCATCTCGTCGAACGCCGGGGCCAGGATCTGCAGGCCAAGCGGCATGCCTTCCGCCGAAAGCCCGGCAGGGACCGACATGCCCGGCAACCCGGCCATGGACGCCGGCACCGTGAAGACGTCATTCAGGTACATGGCGATCGGATCGCCGGATTTCTCCCCTGCCGCGAACGCCGCGGACGGCGCGGTCGGGGTCAGGATCGCATCGACCTTTCCGAAGGCCTGCTCGAAATCCTGTCCGATCAGCGTCCGGACCTTCTGCGCCTTCAGGTAATAGGCGTCGTAGTAACCGGCGGACAGCACGTAGGTGCCGATCATGATGCGTCGCTGCACCTCCGCCCCGAAGCCTTCGGCACGGGTCTTCTCGTAGGTCTCCGTCAGGTCGCGGCCATCGACACGCAGGCCGAACCGCATGCCGTCGTAACGCGCCAGGTTGGAAGAGGCTTCCGCCGGGGCGACGATGTAGTAGGCGGGCAGGGCGTACCGGGTATGCGGCAGGCTGATCGGCACGATCTCCGCGCCTGCATCCTTCAGCCAGGCTTCACCCTGTCGCCACAGTTTCTCGATCTCCTCGGGCATGCCGTCGATGCGGTATTCGGCGGGGATGCCGATCTTCATGCCGCGGATGTCACCGGTCAGGGCGCTCTCGAAATCCGGCACCGGCATGTCGACCGAGGTCGAATCCTGCGGATCGAAGCCAACCATCGAACCCAGCATGATCGCCGCATCACGCACGGTGCGCAGCACATGTTCGCGCCAATGTTCGACTCGGGTTACATCCGCTTCCGGCCCCAAATTCGAAATCAACGGCACCTGCGGCGGCGAAAAACTCACCTGAGCCAACGCGCCTTCAAACTCAGCCAACATGGGTTTCATCAAGGGCGAATGAAACGCATGCGAAACCGTTAGCCGCTGACTCGTAACCCCCTGCTCAGTCCACTTCGCCGCGATTGCCTCGAGTTCATTCACAGGACCCGCCAACACCACCTCACGGGCGGCACTGACCGCTGCAATCGAAACTTCGGCACGGTCACCCCCGGCCCCCTGCGCCATTGCCTCACGCACAAAGACCGCCACAATTCCCCCCCCACCCG
>CAJYBQ010000199.1 GCA_913064755.1 uncultured Alphaproteobacteria bacterium | reverse complement strand
CCCCTGGCACCCGCAACGCTCGTGCCACAGCCGCACGCTTGTCCGATGGAGATGCTCGTGCCGGGGGCGGGTCAGCAGCCGGCATTGGAGGCAAATGGAGATGAAGCATCATGAGTGACAGCGAATTGGCCAGCACTCTCGACAGAAGCGAACTCGAACAGGTCGGGCTGCAGGCGCTCATGAAACTGCCGGACGCGGTCGTCATGTCTGATCGGAAGGGACGCATCAGCCTCTGGAATGACGGGGCCGTCCGGATTTTCGGTTTCAGCGCCGCGCAGGCGCTTGGCCAGTCTCTCGACATCATCATCCCGGAACGCCTGCGTCAGCGTCACTGGGATGGCTATTTCGCCATGCTGAAGACGGGGCGGTCCACTCATTCCGCCAGTGAACTGCTGAACGTGCCCGCCCTGAACCGCAAGAAGGAAACGATTTCCATCCAGTTCACGGTCGCGCCGATAACCGGGCAAGATGGAACCATCACCGGCATCATCTCGATCGTGCGTGACTTCACCGAATTGCGCGAGGAACTGCGGCGCCTGCGAACGCTCGAGAACGGGCGCTGACGGGACCGGAAGCCAGTTCCGCCACGGCCGGTTCGATCTCGGGCCAGGTCAATCTCTGGCCGCTTCAATCGCTGGCCGGTACCATCAGGTCAGGTCCCGAATGCCCGCCGCAACGCCGTGGCAATGTCATCCATGCCGACCTGCGCCATGTTCACCAGCCGCCCCATGCGCAGGAAGCCATGAATCATGGTCGGATAGGCAATGACCTGCGTGGCGACCCCTGCTTCCCGCAGCCTGTCGGCATAGGCAAGACCTTCGTCGCGCAGCGGATCGTAGCCGGCGACCTGGACCAGCGCCGGCGGCAGACCGGCCAGGTCCTCGGCCAGCAGCGGCGATGCATCCGGGTTCTGCCAGGCCGCCTCATTGGCCAGGTACATCCCCCGGAACTGGTCCATCGTCGCCTTGGTCAGCATGTAGCCGGTGCCATTCTCGACCAGGCTGCCGCCCTCCGCCGCGAAGTTGGTGGCGGGATAGGTAAGGGCCTGGAACACGATCGACGGGCCATCCCCGGCGTCGCGCAGGCGGCGCGCGACAACGGCGGCCAGGTTGCCCCCGGCGCTGTCACCGGCCAGCGCGATCCGGTTCGCGTCGATGCCGAAATCCGCCGCATGCGCCGCGATGAAACGCGTTGCGCGCTCGCAGTCGTTCGGTGCCCCGGGAAACGGGTTCTCAGGCGCCAGGCGATAGTCCACCGACACCACGATCGCGTCCGACCGGACAGCCAGGATACGGCAGATCGCATCGTGACTCTCGATGTCGCCCAGCACCCAGCCACCGCCGTGAAAGAACATCACGGCCGGTGCCGCTTCGCCGACACCGGCCGGGTGATAGACACGGATCGGGATTGCCGGATCATCGCCACTGGCCGGAACCGAAAGGTCCTGCACCCGCGCCAGGTCCGGGGTTGGCGGCGCGAAGGTGGCCGTGGTCGCGGCATAGCCTGCGCGGATCGCCCGGTGATCCGGCTTCTCGAACGCGAAACCGCCACCGGCTGCTGCCGCGTCGAGCACGGCCTGGCATTGCGGGTCCAGCGGCGGGCGGGAATGGTTCTGTTCGGACATGGCGCGCGCCCCTCAGCTCAACGGGATCATGACATGTTCCCGGTAGGCCGGGCGCTCCGACAGCCGGGCGTAATAGGCCGCAACCGCCGGCAGGTCGGGCCGGTCGATCGGCAGTTCGGACCAGCGGTAGACCAGCGCGCCAACGGGCAGGTCGCCCATGGTCATCGCATCGCCGGCAACCCACTTGCTGACCTGCAACTGCGCTTCCAGGATACCCATCTGGTCATTGACGCGCCCCGTGGCTGCATTGATCGCGTCCATGTTGCGCTCGGCCTCCGGCAAGCGGATCAGGCCGAAGAAGATCGTGGTCATGTCGGCAATCGTGCTTGCGGCCTGCCAGTCCATCCAGCGGTCCGCCAGGCTGCGTTCTGCCGGGTCACTGGCCCACAGCGCACCCTCGGAATGCCTTGCACAGAGATAGCGGACGATCGCGTTGCTCTCCCATATCGCCAGGTCACCATCCTGCAGCACCGGTACGCGGCGGTTCGGGTTCATCGCGATATATTCGGGGGTATCAAGACCACCGTGCGCGCCGCCGACGGTGGTGTGCTCGTGTTCCAGGCCAAGCTCCCCGATCGTCCACATGACCTTCTGCACATTGATCGAGTTCGTCCGTCCCCAGATCTTCAGCATCGTCGCCTCCCCCATTTCATGTTTTCCGTACCCGGCACAGCAATCCCACCCGGAACATGGAGCGGACGGGCACGGCAATCAAACCGTATCGGAGCCTACCATCGCCTCAGCCCATGTTGCCACGGCGCTTGGCCCTTTGCCGGATGATCGTGAAGACCACGAAGACCGCACAGATGGCAGCCATGACCCAGGCGTAGCCATTCGGGTCATCCAGGTCCATCGCCGTGCCGGTCAGGGCAGGCCCGATCAGCGAACCGATTCCGTAGAGCACGCCGAAGGCCGCGTTCGCGGTTACCAGGTCGGCGCCCGAGAACCGTTCACCCTGCAGCGCGAGCGCGATGGTGTAGAGCGATGCCCCCGCCCCGCCCCACACGAACAGGACGCCATAGCAGAGCCAGAGGTTGTCCACCGTGAAGGGGATGATCAGCGCACCGATCACACCGATGACGCCCAGGATCATCATCAGCCGGATCTTGTCGAACCGGTCTGCCAGCCAGCCAACCGGATAGGCGAAGAACATGCCGCCGATCACCACCGCGCTCAGCATGGCCAGGGCGGCGTCATCCGCCAGCCCGGTATGTCGACCGAAGACCGGCAGCATGGCGCTGGTCGAATTCTCGATCATCGCATAGAGCAGGATCGCGCCCACCAGGGTCGGGGCGATCCGGACATAGGTCAGCACGCTGAAGCTCGGCGTGCCTTCGAACCGTGGCGCGACCACCTTGATGAAGGCCATCGGGATGGCGGCGACGAACATGATCGCCGCGCCGATCAGGAACGGTGCCCAGCCGTCGACGCCAACGGCCCCCAGCAGCAGGGGACCCGATGCGAAGCCTGCGGACAGGGCCACGTTGTAGATCGCCATGACCCGCCCGCGCTGGTCGCTCTGCGCGACCTGGTTGATCCAGCTTTCAGAGGCGACGAACAGACCCGCCATGACGATCCCGCTGAGCAGCCGCAGGCAGAGCCAGACCTCGTACCAGTCGAGGACCTTGAACAGGATCATGATGACCCCGCTCGACACGATGCAGAACACGATGAACCGCTTCGCCCCGAACCGCGCGATCCAGTCAGGCACGAAGGCGGACGCCAGCAGGATACCCAGCGGCCCCATGGCGCTGTTGATGCCGATCGCCGTGCCGCTGTAGTCCTTTGCCTCCAGCAGCAGCGCCAGCAAGGGGAAGGTCAGGCCGATCGCCAGCGCCGCAACGGCGATGCACAGGATGGAGATGGACAGGCCGGCCCTGCGTTCCGCGTCGGTCAGTTCGACGACGCTGCTCATGGCTGTTCCGGCGTGGCGTTCATGGCAGTTGGATCACCGGTCGGCGCTCATTCGGGCTCGAAGCGGTGATAGCGGATGATCGGCGCGTTGTTCTGGTAACTGAACAGGGGAATGGCCTCGATGGCGGTTCCCCGGACCCGGCGCCCGACCTCTTCCAGAATGAACTCGGTGACATCCGCGATCGGCATCTTGAGGGCCTCCGGCAAGGGACGCCAGTCGAGGTCCAGCAATTCGCCCGACCCGGCCAGGGGCGCGCTTCCGCCCCCCTCCGCGCCATCGGCATGGGTGATGAAGAACCTCGCATGGAAACGGATCGGGCTCGGCGGCGGGGTGATGGCCCGCGCCAGGTAGTCGATCCCCGAAAGGCGGGGAATGAACTTCTGCCCCTGCATCTCGCCAAAGCGAAGTCCCGTTTCCTCCCAGGTCTCCCGCACCGCTGCCACGGCCAAGCCGTGCGCCGTCTCCCCACCGAACTGGGCCGCGAGGCGACGCAGGGGGCGGGAATCGAGCGTGTCC
Organism: uncultured Alphaproteobacteria bacterium; assembly: GCA_913064755.1. Classification (GTDB taxonomy): domain Bacteria; phylum Pseudomonadota; class Alphaproteobacteria; order Minwuiales; family Minwuiaceae; genus Minwuia. Next base: position 2,500 of record CAJYBQ010000199.1, on the reverse strand, counting down.
AGCGTCTCGGCGGTCATGTCGACCTTGTCGAGCCGCCCGCCCGGAAAGACATACATGTGGGGCATGAAACGATGCCGACCGGCACGTCGCCCCAGCAGGACCTCGGTCTCTTCACCTTCACCACGCAGAATGACGAGGCTGGATGCATCGCGCGGCCGCACGGGACGCGGCGTCCCGGCAACAGGCTGAACAGCCTCTTCATCCCGATCCCCGGCAACTGGCTGCTTCATTGATCCTGCCCCGCTCATTGGAACGTGTCCGTGTGCTGGCCACGAACATACTGGTACAGCGGCAGCTTGTGCCTTGCCGTCGGCGGCGGCGGATTGGACACGAATTCCTCGACGAACTTCAGCATGACGCCGGTGATGCGTGGAATTTCCAGGTTCAGGGCCTTTTCAACGGTCACCCAGTGGATGTCCAGCAACTCGCCATCGCCCTCGATCACTTCATTGGCGAGACGCTCGGCATCGGCCATGAAGAACCGGGCATTGAAGCGGCGGGGCCGAAACGGCGGTGTCACGGCACGGGCCACGAAGTCGAGTGCCTCGAAATCCGGGGCGAAACCGGTCTCGAAGAAATCGCTCCAGTTCCGCGGCACGCTCCGCCCCGGTTCGGGATCGGGCTTGCCCAGGATCAGGCCGGTTTCCTCGAACGTCTCGCGAATCGCGGCAGCGGCGAGGGCGCGGGCGCGGGCCGGCGATGCCGCCTTCGTCAGATGACCGCCAACATGCGGCTTCAGCTCCGTCGCGCTGCGCACGCGCCAGTCCGTCGGGTCGACGCGACCGCCGGGAAAGACCCAGCGGTTCGGCATGAATGCATGCTTTCCATGACGCTCTCCCATGACGATCTCGACCGATTTCGCAGACCGCCGCCATAGCACGAGGGTCGCGGCATCGCGTGGTCGCAATGCCTTCTGCCCCTCCGGCCGCAGGTGCTTGTCGTTCGGATCATGGGGATTCTCGACCATCGTCATCGTCCGCTGTTGTGTGCGATATGCGCGCCAAGATGGCCGTACCGAACACGCCTGTCCAGCCCGTGAAGACACATGCCGGACCCGCTTTCCAGGCCCGGCACGGGAAAGATCGGATCATGTGCGGATCGTCGTGAGGACCCGGCAGAACCCCGTCAGGGCTGAACCGGCTCGTCCTCGTCCTCCAGGCCGAAACCGTGCATCCGGTTGGCCCATTGCAGCCCGATCACGGCACCTTTCAGACGCGGCAGCAGGTACAGCGACAACAGCACCACCAGCGGCAGCCAGAGCGACATGTGCAGCCAGAGCGAAGGATGCCAGGTCTGTTCCACGATCAGGACCAGCGGCACGATGACATGGCAGAAGATCATGATCGACAGGTAGGGTGGCAGGTCATCCGACCGGTGGTGATGCAACTCGAGGCCGCAGGTCTCGCAGGTGTCGCGGACCTTGGTGTATCCTTCGAACACACGCCCTTCACCGCAGGACGGGCAGCGCCGCCGCCAGCCCTTGCGCATCGCGGCCCAGACGGGGCGCGGTTCCAGTTCCTGGAAAGTTGTGTTTGCCATGCCCAACCAGATAACACCCGATAGCGCCCAAGCCATGTGTCCGGCGGTCGCAGTGCCCGCCTGTCGCAGCGCCCGCCTGTCGCAGTCCGGGGGACGCCCGGCCTGTCAGGCTCAGACGCCGAAGACCACCCGCTCGAACGTCCAGTAGAGCCCCACGGCGACGATGCCGAGCGATCCGGGAATGATCACGGCGCGGCGATAGGCCTGTTCCGACATCTTCCAGAATGCCAGCGCCAGCCATGCGACCAGGATGACGCTCAACTGCCCCGCTTCGACACCGATGTTGAAGCCGACGAGCGCCGTGACGAACTGGTCCTGCGGCAAGCCGAGTTCGGTCAGGACACCGGCAAAGCCCAGCCCGTGCGGCAGGCCGAATGCAAACACCACGATGGGTCGCCACGGACTCAGTCCGCGCATGAAGAGATTCTCGATGGCGACATAGGCGATCGACAAGGGTATCAGCGGGTCAACGGTCGACGCGGGCAGCGCGATGACGTCGTAGAGCGACAGGGCCAGCGTGAGCGAATGGGCGACCGGGAAACTGGTCCCCGGCACCAGAAGCGGTCGCATCCTGCGGCTCAGCGGGAACAGGCCGAGGACGAACTGGATGTGACCCAGCCCGCGCGGCACGATGTGGATATAGCCGAGTTCTAGATAGTCGATCAGGGTTTCCACCGTCCCGCGTTGCGGCACCAGCCCCTGCATCGGGAAAGGCTGCGACGTCTCCCCCGGCTGCAACCAGGCGGAAGTGAAGTCCTGGTCACCATCGCGCCGCAACTTCAGGGCCCCGGCGCCATAGCTGCCCGGGTACTCCCAGGTGAACTGTTCCGCCCCCCGCGGGATGCAGCCGGAGACTCCGATGCCCGACATGCGCGCGAGCCGCGTGCAGCCCAGTGACCCCACTGCCTCCCCCGCGAGCTTGCAAGCCCCAGACCGCCCACCCACGAGACGGCTCAACCGA